>JAFDHB010000319.1 GCA_019308985.1 Deltaproteobacteria bacterium
GCTTTTGAGTTCCGAGTCCTCATCCAGGACCCCCTCAAGGGGGGACTTCCTGTGCTTCAATCGCTTTAGGACCTGATCCGCCTCTTCCCTTTGCTCTTCCAGCTCCCGGGCAAGGTGAAGGATCATGTGCCATCTGAGAGGGATATTCTCCGCTGGTAGGGTCTCTTTCCCCCCGCCAATCCTCCGGAGGGATCTCCTGATATCCCAGGTGGTCTCTTCGTCCGCTTCTCTATCGCGGCTTGCCTTGAGGAAATCCAAGGTGCTCCTGTCCGCATGCTGGTTGATCCAGTTCCTGTATTCAGAGAGGAGACTCAGGAAGCCCTCGCCGGGGTGGAGGGATTCAGGAGGGTACTTGATCGAGATGCCATTGATGTGCCTTGCAAACCCCGGAGGCTCTCCGTACCAGGGGACACAGATGGTGATGGAGTCAAAGAGGGACAAAGCCTTCCGCGCCCCCTCTTCCCCAATATAACAATGGGGAAAGACTATGGCAGACAGATCGTCCAAAGCCCTCGGCAAAGCCTAAGTCAGTCCTCCTGGAGTTCCTTGATATTTGCGAAGTAGTCCAGGGATTCGGGGTTCCTGAGTGCATCCCTGTTGAGCACCTCCTGGCCCTGGATCACCTTCTTGACCGCCAGCTCCACCTTCTTCATGTTCAGGGTGTAAGGGATATCAGCCACTTCGATAATCTTGGCAGGCACGTGGCGCGGTGAGGCATTGGCCCTGATGGTCTGGACTATCTTCTTCTTGAGCTCATCGGTCAACTGGTTGCCCTCGGCCATCTTCACGAAGAGGATCACCCTGACATCGTTCTTCCAGTCCTGGCCCACCACAAGGCTGTCCTCTATCTCCTCCAGTTGCTCCACCTGGCGGTAGATCTCCGCCGTGCCTATCCTCACACCGCCCGGGTTCAGGGTCGCATCCGACCTCCCGTAGATGATCACCCCGCCCCTGTCATTGATCTCTATGAAGTCCCCGTGCCTCCACACATTGGGGTACACGTCAAAGTAGGCAGAGAGGTATTTCTTGTTGTCCGGATCATCCCAAAAATAAATGGGCATGGAGGGGGCAGGTGCCGTGCATACCAGCTCGCCCTGTTGGTTGATCACGGAATTCCCCTTCTCGTCAAAGGCCTCGACCTTCATGCCCAGTCCCCTGCACTGAAGCTCCCCGGCATAGACCGGCTTCATGGGAGTCCCCAGGGCAAAGCACCCATTGATATCGGATCCCCCTGAGATGGAGGCCAGCTGGACGTCCGACTTCACCTCCCTGTAGACGTACTCAAAACCCTCCACCGAAAGGGGCGAACCCGTGGAAAGCACCGCTCTCAGGGAACTCAGGTCATACTCCTTCCCAGGGCTGAGCCCCGTGTTCTGGAGCGCCGAGATATACCCCGCACTCGTCCCAAACACGGTCATCCCCTCATCCTGGGCCAGCTTCCACAGCGCACCGGGATCAGGATGAAAGGGATTCCCGTCATAGAGGATAATGGTCGCCCCCACACCCAGGGAGGCCACCAGCCAGTTCCACATCGACCCCTCCTGCACTCTGCACCATGCACTTGGGAAGACCCGTTGTCCCTGAGGTAAACATGATATAGAGAGGATGCATAAAAGGAAGCTGCCTGAACTCCACCTCAAGCCCCGACTCATCGGACTTGAAATCCCCGTAATGCACGGCATTGGGCAAAGACTCGATCTCAGGCTCCTCCCCGGTGAAGGGAATCACCACCACCTTCTCAATGGATGGCAATTCCTCCAGTATCTCATTCACCCGACCCAGGGAGTCAAAGAGCTTTCCCTTGAAACTGTACCCATCTGCCGTAAACAACACCTTCGGCCTTATCTGGCCAAACCGGTCCAAGACCCCCTTCTTGCCAAAATCAGGTGAGCAGGAACTCCAGGTCGCCCCAAGACTCGTCGCTGCCAACATCGCCACCACAGACTCCGGGATGTTGGGCACAAATCCCGCCACCCTGTCCCCCGGCTCTATGCCCAACTCCCTGAGGGACCTTGCCACCCTGGCCACCTCCTCGTACAACTCCCTGAAGGTCATCTTCCTGGAGGGACCCATCTCCCCCTTGAAGATGATGGCCACCTGGTCGTCCCGGTACCTCAGGAGGTTCTCGGCAAAGTTGAGCTCAGCCCCGGAAAAC
>JAFDHB010000320.1 GCA_019308985.1 Deltaproteobacteria bacterium
CCAAAGGTCGATACGATACCCAACATATACTATTTGGAGGGGACACGGCCTTTGGATTGGCCAAAGGAACCTGAACTGCCTGGGGATATTCATATGCCCCCGGCATTCTGGAGAGAATATATCTCGTGACGTTTGTCTTTGAAACGAGAACTAATTGATAAAGGAGGTAATGAAGATGATACCGAGAAGGTTTAAGATGTTTTTGGCGCTCTTGGCGGTTGCTTTTCTTTCGGTTGTCCCTTTTGCCCTTGCAGATGACCTTATTGTCGTGGCCACTGACAGAACGATCCAGGAATCCCAGGCATGGGTTGACTTCCTGAAATCCAACGAGGTGCCCGTGAGATCAGTGGGCCCCGAGTACTACAGTAATTACAAGGGCGCGGGATTCATCGTTATCATGGGGGGATTGGATGAGCCGGGCGGCATAAAGGATATAGCCGAGGAGGTGCTGGGCAAGGAAGAGTTGGAGTCTGTCACCAGGGGGAATACTGGAAGGATGTTCCTCAAACCCGACCTGTGGACATCGGGCCAATATGTTGTACTTTTTGTGGGGCCTGATGGGAAAGCCGCGATAGAGGCCAGGAAGGCAAACAAGGAAAAGTGGTGGGACATTATCACCGAGTACTTCGAGATAGAGGGAAGCGGGGGATTCCATACATACTAGACAGCAATGATGATGTGAGGGATGGGTTTTCCTTGGTGATTCAGGTATGGTAGCCTGATTTTCCCCCATCGATGGAGAGCAAGCAGCGACGGTATTTTATGGATTAAAGACATGGAAAATATCTCCAGGAGGGGCTTCATAAAAAAGGCAACGCTCGTGGGAGCTGCTCTCACGGCATTCCCAAAGATATTTGTCAGGGGTGTTCCTATTGCAAATGCAAAGGAAAATGAGATGCCCCTCCTTACTCATCCCTATCTTGGAAGGCCCACGACTTCTTCGATTACCGTGAACCTTGTTGCTGGAGAGAAAGAGCTGGTTTCTTACATCAAGTTCAGGAAGCGTGATGGTCTCAAGAAGGAGGCATGGAAAGGAACGGGGGAATATCTTCTCAAACCCTTTACACCCATAAATGTTACTTTGGAGCCCCTGCTCGGAGATTCTTCCTATGAATATCAGGTTTATGCCCGTGAGAAAAGCAACACCAACTTTCAGAGGGTGACCAAGGGCACCTTCAGGACCCAGAGGACGAAACACTCATCATTTTCATTTGCGGTGTTCTCAGATGCGCATATCGCCCCCTTTTACAGGGATCGCATGGAAGTATTGAGGGAAGTCGGCAAGGGGATCCTTGCCAGGAAGCCGGAGTTTGCCTTTATGCTCGGGGATAATATCCAGACATTTACCTCCCACGGTGGCCCCATGACTGAACCAAGGTTTGGTCCCATACTTTACTCGGCCCTACGCCACGCATTGGGGGAACTGCCTTCTTCGGTGCCTGTTTACAAGGTGCTTGGGAACTGGGAAGGGGAGAATGGATGGCACCCTGATAGGGAGCGAGGCTGGGCCCGAAATGCTCGGACGGCATGGCCAAATCCCGGGCCAGGGACCTATCCGGAAGGTGGAAGCGGGAATGAGGACTACTACGCGTTCACATGGGGTGACGTGCTTTTCATAGCCCTCAATGTGACAGGATACACGGCTTCTGACCATGCCATGCAATCTCCTGGGGGGAGGGCAGACGACTGGACCCTTGGAAAGGAGCAAAGGGAATGGCTTTATGACCGCCTCTCAAGGTCCAAGGCAAAATGGAAGCTCATCTTCATCCATCACACGGTGGGAGGCAATGCAGGTGATGATGTCAACTCCAGGTATGGCCGCGGGGGTGGAAGGGCTGCGAGAGTAGGGGAACAGGCGGTTATCCATAGGTGGATGGGGGAGTTTGGGGTGCAGGTCCTCTTTTACGGGCATGACCACGTGTTTACGGACATCCCGGTGGACGGGATCCATTACGTATGTGTCGGAAGTGCAGGCGCCCCCTGGAAGTTTCCTGAATCCGTGACGGGCTACCGGAAATTTTGGACCCCTTCGGGGTGTACATGGGTCGATGTCAAGGACGACAGATTGGAAATCTCCTTTGTCAAACCGGATGTTCTAAACCCAGTTGGTGAGGTCCTCCATAGTTTTGAGATAGTACATTCGTAGGCGCCGTGTTGGCGAAGGAAGCAGAAAGCGTGATGGATGTCCCATTAAGAGCAGGGTCTC
>JAFDHB010000321.1 GCA_019308985.1 Deltaproteobacteria bacterium
GGCTTATGAAGGCTGTTTCTTGGGGTCTTTGTCAACCGGACCAGACTCCCCTTTTTCCCCATTCCCCTGGGCGCCAGGGTCATGTGAATGTCACCCGGTGCGAGATATCCGCAACCCGGCTCGATAATATCACCGCTCTTTGCCTCCTTGAATGGGAGGGCACAGTGACGAGCAAGTCTCTGGGCGAATGAGGGAGTAAAGGAGCCGGGCATGTGCTGTACAATGATGACCGGGACCCCCAAATCCTTGGGAAACATGGGCACGATGTCCATGATGTTATTGGGACCCCCTGTGGATTGTCCGATCACGACTATCCTATCTGATAGGGCCACGCCGCCCGGCGGAACCGGGGCAACGGGTTTCTTGACAGCCTTTTTCCTGACCCTTCGCGACAATCTCAGGCGGGCAGTGTTGGCACCTGCTGCGGATCGGATCTTATAGATTATTTCATCCGCCGCTTTCCCGATATCCTTTGAGATGGTTCCTCCAGGCTTTCCCACAAAATCCGCTGCACCCAACTCCAGGGCCTCGTATGTGGTGAGGGCCCCCTCCTGAGTGAGGGAGCTTACCATAACCACGGGTCTCGGCGATTCCATCATGATATACTGGAGGGCCGTTAGTCCGTCCATCACGGGCATATTGATATCCAGGGCCACCACATCCGGCTCCAGGGCCTTTGTCCGCTCCACGGCCTCTGCTCCATCACGAACCGTGGCAACCACCTCGATATCCGGATCCCGCTCCATGATTTTCTTGAGTTCCTGCCGCATAAATGCGGAATCGTCCGCTATCAAAACTCTGATTCGATCCTTCATAGGTTCAACCTTTCACCGTTGGTAAGGGCAATCAGAATCCGGCCCGTGTCCACATGGAAGCGTACACTTCGGCCGTAAAAGCCGCCCACGGATTCGCCTGTAATGGTTAGGTCCAACCCGGAAATGACATTTCTTGTTTTATCAATCATCCGGCATCCTGAACATGTTCCCTGCTCCTGCCAGCCGTACAAGGATGTTTTTCCTTGCAGCTCCCCTGTTCTCCATCATCAGCAGGAGAAAGGGGAGCGCCCTGTCCGGGGAAACGGCGGGCAGCGCGGATATACCCGGATCATCACCCGTTGAAACGGATTGGGGGATATGGGCCATTCCTCCTATGAACTTTTTCATATCCCAGAGGCATGCCACCACACAGGAACCCACCCCACCCGTGTACAGGGTCTTTTGCCCCTCGGCAACAATCAGTCCTCCTGTCTTGACAACCAATTCCTTTCTAATCAAAAGATCCTATGCCTTCTTTTTCCGGTTGTTATTTTTCTTCACCACCTTCTTGGACGTCCTGGGCTTTTCATCCTCTTCCGATACCGCGGCAGGCCTCATGGCGGGCGGTATCTGATCAGAGGCATTGTTCATGGATTTCAATTCTTCCCCTTCATCGGCCGTGAGGAGGGAGTCCACATTGAGCAGAACAATAATCCTGTTGCCCTCATCCAGCTTTCCGATCCCCTGGATATACCGGTCTTCTACACTCCCTTCCGTGATGAGATCAGGAGCAGGCTCTACCTGGTTTTTGGGAATGCGAAGCACCTCGCTGACCGAGTCCACGAGGATGCCGGTGGTCTTCCCGGAGATATTCACCACCATGATCCGATTCTGGTCCGTACGCTCACCCTTCTCCAATCCGAACCGGGTTCGCATATCGATCACGGGCAGGACATCGCCTCTGAGGTTCACGATCCCTTCCACGAACCGGGGTGCATTGGGCACTGCGGTGATCTCGCCTATCCGAATGATCTCCTGGACCTTCATGATTTCGATCCCGTACTCTTCCCTGTCCACCCAGAAGCAGACCACCTGCTCTTCATCCATGATATTTTTTGCCATACTATCTTCACCTCTTCCCTGATCTCCCGTGGTGGAAACAATGGTCTCTTTCTGATCGGCGGATATGAGGTTGCCCATATCCAGCAACATCACCAGTCGTTCACCATTGTTGAGCTTGCCAACCCCTTTCAGCTTTGCGGCCTGTTCCCTGGTGATGATGGAGGGCGGATCTTCGATACCCTTCACGGGCAGTCGAAGGACTTCCGAGACCGAATCCACGAGGATGCCGGTGAGAACACCGTCCATGTCAATGACCACGATTCGACGGGCGTCCTCTGTTTCATCATCCGTCAATGCCTCTTCCACCGGACCATCGACCTCTCCATTCTCAACCTCCCTCTGCTGATCCCTTTCAGGCATCTCCTCCCGGGAGAGGGGCCCTGCCTTCTCCTCCAATGTGATGCCAAAAAGCCTCCGGAGGTCAATAATGGGCAAAAGACGGTTCCTGAGGGTGGTGAT
>JAFDHB010000148.1 GCA_019308985.1 Deltaproteobacteria bacterium
ACTCTTGACAGAATAGAAGGCGGTTGAGCTTTTTGTTTTAACCGCCTTTTTCCTTTTTGGGGCGGGAGGTGGAGGGTGTAAAGGGCTTTTTCAATCCCTTTGACCACAATGCTATTTGATGGATTACCTCCTCACCTATGATAAAATGCATAATATCATGAGGAAGCAGACCGAGCACGGAAATTACCAATACGGATATGACAACCTTTACCGGCTCACGAGTGCAGACAACCCCGCTCAGGACGATGAGGCCTTTACCTACGATCCTGTGGGGAACAGGCTCACTGCCGCTGGTGTGACCGGGACCTGGACATACAGTGACAACAACGAGTTGCTCGGATATGACAATGTCTCATACGCCTATGATGACAACATATGACAATGTCTCATACGCCTATGATGACAACGGTAATCTAACGAATAAAACCAATCTAATCAATTCAACGAGGCATTTCTATGATGAGGAGAACAGGCTCGTGGGGGTTGAGGATGGCTCGGCCTCGGTTATCGCCCTTTACTACTATGATCCCTTTGGAAAGAGGTTGTGGAAAGAGGTGGGCGGGGCCAGGACCTACTTCCTGTACTCGGATGAGGGTCTCATTGGGGAATACGATTCAAGCGGTGTCGAGATAAAGACTTACGGGTACAGACCCGGCTCAACCTGGACGACTGACCCTCTGTTCATGAAACAGGGCACCGAATACTATTTCTACCACAATGACCACCTGGGTACTCCCCAAGAGATATCAGCAGTGAATGCCGCAGTTGTCTGGTCAGCTAAATCGGCACTAATCCACCGGCTATGCCGGTGAGCATTGAAAAGGTTATACCGTTTCAGGCGAAAACATAGTAAACGGTCCTCCAGTGAGGAAGGCCCCAAAGGCCAAGGACGACCGTTATGAAAGATTGGAAAAGTCAAGCACATGTAAAGCGGGAATGCAAGTATCATGTTGTAATTTTGCCGAAGTACCGCAAAAAGGTCATATATGGCCAACTCCGCCGACTGATCGGAGTAATACTTCGGGAATTATGCCGTCACAAGGGGAGTGGAATTGGTAGAAGGCAATGCGTTGCCGGACCATATCCACATGCTGTTGAGTGTTCCACCGAAGTATAGCATAGCGATGACGATAGGTTACTTAAAGTCCAAGAGTGCCATTCGTATTCATCGTCAAGTTTTGAAGACGAAGGGGACTCATTTCGGGCGCTCGTTCTGGGCTCGTGGTTATTGTGTAAGCACAGTGGGCTTTGATGAGCGCCAAATCCAAGAATATATTAAGGAGCAGGAGCAGTTACAGAAAGAACAATTGGAGCTCGATTTCGATTAATGGCCCCATTTTGGGGCCTTCCTCATACCACCAGTTCTACTGGTGGACGGTGATTCTCTGATAGCGGGTATCTTATTGATAGGATACCGGTTTTTGCCAAGGCACCACCTTTTCTGTTGTTCCAGGTGAAATCGAGTTGGACGAAATGACAAGGACTTCTTTTCTACGGGCGAAATATTAAGCGCCTTGCCATTGTGATGAAGTGAAATGACAAGAATTTCTATTTGGGGTTAAAAGCTAGTCCACTTGCCTTTATCTGTGAAGCGAAATATAAGCTTACAATGCTGCTGAGATACGCACAGCTTGACTGTGGGCGTGAATTGGATTACCAGGACTTACATTCCTGCTGATGGTTCCACTGCTTCCTCTGGACAGAGTTCTTTGCACCTCCCGCACTCCAGGCAATGACTCCCATCAATAAGGTACACTTCACCTTCTGAAATCACGCCCACCGGACACGCATCCAAACATATTCCACATGCCGTGCATTTGTCTGTTATCCTGTAGCCCGGAGGGTTTACTTTCTCCCCTCCAAAGGCGAACCTCTCCCGCTTCGGCGGTTCTACGGATAGGTCGAAGATCTCCCCCTTGCCCCTGTAAAGATAAAACCCTTCAAGGATATCTCTCTTCTCTCCTGGGTAAAGATCGTTCATCACGGGGTTCGCCTCAAAGATCTCGTCTACCACGCTCCGGTCCTCACAAAAACGGATGTCACCGAGGACCCGCACTGCCACATAGTTTTCATCCATACCACAAACAGCGACCCTTGGAGTTTTCTTGATCTGGTCGTAATAGTGTTTGCCCCTTGCCGTGATAAAATAGAGGCCGTCTTCCTTGGCCAGCATTACATCGGTGATCCTGGCATCTGGAAACCCGTCCTTTACCGTTGCAATGGTAACGGACTTGACTTTTCTCAGGAGTCTGAATGCCTTCTCCGTTGTTTCATCCATCTCATTCCACCCTTTCCAAGCTCAGGTTGTCCAAGCCCCAGGGGGCATCGTTGACTATAGTGACTAATTTTCCATAGATCAATTTTTTTCATATATTTGTGCCCCTCCCCTCTTGCTCCACGAAATATGGTTTTTCCACAAAAACAGCCGTCTGAGCAGAGAATGTGGAGATTAGGGCCGAACCCCAAGAAATCACCAGACGACTCTATGGCAATAGCCGCACCGGGGACAGCGTCCTGTTGGATTTCAGGCGAGGCAGCCGGGGTGCGGGTTATGACACATAACATTAATAAACAAAGCGGATACCAACCATTAAGCTATCCTTTGAAGGCTCAAGGATAAGTCGAGGTCCTCCAGCTTGATCCAGGCCAAGAAAGGCATCGTTAAAAAAGGCGCTGATAAAGTGGCCCAATGCATAGCCCTCCAGCACATCAGAGGGAAAATGTCTTCCTGCCTCCACACGGGCCCATCCCGTCGCACCAGCAAGGGCCGTAAACCCCACACGGAGGAGGGTTCTGTTTGTCTTGGACAGGGAGAGGTACTGGAGGTTGCGGTTGGCAAGGGTCACGAAGGCTGAAGCACTCGAGGTATGGCCCGAAGGAAGGCTATCATCGTCAGAACCGTCCGGGCGTGTTCGATCTGTCGTCTCTTTCAAGACTTCTGTGGTCCCATGCGTTAGGAGCACAGCAGCCACCCCAACAGTGAGCCCCCTAAGCTTTGCCACGGACCACTGCCCGGGGTCCTCTCCACTGGGCGTGGCAAGGGCAGTAATGAAATAAACCACTCCCGTCGCCTCTCGAAGATAGTCACTCGCGTCCTCAGCATCCTCTGGTGATCCGAAAACGGGTGTGTTGTCCACAGCCCATTCCGAGATCTCCTCGTCCCAGTCGTCAACCTGAAGGACCAGGGCGGCAGCCGCCGGTGCCCATGTTTCGGGTGAGAAGGCTGCATCTCTCGCAGCCTTTCCAACCCGTTGCCAACCTGGAAAGAAAGTTGCGTCTTGCCCCCACCTCCGGCCGTTGGGGAGTGTCCCACATCCGGCCAGTAATCCGGACAGAAGAAGCAATATGATAAGGTGCCGGGAAGACGTCAGGCAGGAGGTTAGGGATTTTTTTGGGCGCCACGGGCAAAAGTTCATCATACGGTTTCTTGTGGCTATTTTGGGGATAGGGTGACAGTATGCATGTCAAACCCTCCATCGATATCATTTCGTATTACAACAATGGAATCGATCAGGTTTGTCAAGTTTATTGATGGCCAGCGCCGGTCTAACCTGTTGGGCTCGGCTGTTGGGTTGGCTCGGGGTCTTGTATCCGTATTCTCTTCATACTCCTTCAAGCCCAGAATGAAATATGGGAAGGCTTGCCGCCATAAGTCTGGCGGGCAAGCCTGTCAAGGGCTTCTAAATTTACACTACTTGACAAACACTACCTCTATGGTACTGTTATTGCTTGTTAATTAAGTATTGAACAGGCTTTGTTTGTCAAGAATTTTTTCATTTCGGACCAGGGGATGGTATGATAATAAACCCGGAGTCTCAATTGGGACAGGAAAAAGAGCGTGAGTGAGTCAAGATCCATATTCAGCCCAATTCGTGTCGGCCCGCATGAGCTGAGGAATCGACTTGTCGCGCTGCCTGTATACACGGGTTATGCACATCCAGGCGGTAGGGTCAGTGCGCTTTTGATCGAACATTACACCCGTTTGGCCGACTCGGGCGCGGGCATGGTGGTTGTGGCCAATGCAGCGGTGTCCCCTGATGGAATAGGCTCCACCTATAACTTGAGGATCGATCGTGACGAATTTCTCCCGGGTCTTACCCGATTGGCCAGGGCTATCAAGGGCCGCGGCGCCTTTGCCTGTCTTCAACTCAATCACGCAGGACGCTTTGCCAAGACTGAGCAGCCCCTTCTGCCCGCACCAGCCGACAGTCAAAATCTGGCTTTCAATATCGCTTCACTAAAAGATTTCATGAACTTTTTCCCTTTGGAAAAGCGCTTCAGCCTTACGCGGTACTTTTTAAAGCTATTCAGCACCTGGCGACGTGCCATGACGGCCGAGGATCATGAGAGAATCATGATTCACTTCGCGGATGGGGCCGCACGGGCCTGTGAGGCCGGTTTCGACATGATAGAGCTCCATGGGGCCAATGGTTATTTGATATGCCAGTTCCTCTCCACCTTCACCAACAGAGAGCAATCTGATGTCGGAGGCGATTTTCATGGCCGTATCTCTTTTCCCCTGGCCATCATCAAAAAGATCAGAGAGAGAGTTCCCAAAGGCTTCCCCATGGGATTTAGGCTCTTGCTTGAAGAGTGGGTACCTGGCGGAATCAACCTGGAAGAGGCGTTGGCCTGGGCCAGGACGTTGGAGAAGGAGGGCATTGCATATCTTTCAGCCACTGCAGGCACCTACAGTTCCATCTTCTGTGCCCTGAAGCAGAAGGAGATGTCGCGTCCGGCGTTCCTGCGTAAGAATGTGGCGAAACTTACGCATGAAGTCAATGTTCCGACGATTATTGCCGGAAGGATTATTACACCATCCCTCGCCAACAAACTGATCAGCGAGGGCGCGGCCGACTTGATCGGATTGGGCCGCCCTCTGAGAGCCGACTTTGATTGGATAAGAAAGGCATCGGACAATCAGGTAAAGGACATCAACTACTGCATCAACTGCAACTGGTGCCTCAAGCGAGTCATCCTTGATCAGGGTTTCAACTGCAAGCGCTGGCCCAGATCAGTGCAAGAAAGAATCGACCTGGACCACAAGCTCCTTACAAGAATGTACAAGGGGCTCTGGATTGCTGCCGATAAGAATGATCTGGCACTTTTCAGAGGGTCATTACCCCTTTTTCTCCCTGAAAGACAACGTTCCAACATCACCATCTCACCCACAATTCTCTTTCTCCAGAAGGATAGAGAAGACCTTTTCACCAACGGGGTAAAAGAGGATTTTCTTCATTGGGGCAGAAAAATGCTGCTCCGACATGGACATACGGACGGGTACTTGACGCCCATAACGAGGACGGTTAAAGAGACGTATGAAAAAGAGGTGCACGAAGAAATAGAGAGGGGCCAACACGGCGTCATAGTCCTGGGCCGCAATCTCGATCAGACTTGGCGACAGAGGCTCTTGTACAAGGAACGAGGTAAGGTGATCATCCTACTCGGTTCGAGCGAGCGGCAGTCTGATATTCTGGTCCCTGTCGATTTCTCAGCCAGTACTCTTCTGGTGTTGATGTTTGTCTGTCACTCTTATATCGGCAAGCCAGGATTCAACCTTCAATTCGTCCATGTTTTGACGGGCCCCGCGAGACCGGCTCAGCAGAGATGGAAAGAACTCAGAGAGATTGTTGGCTGGGACGAGGATTTTCAGCTCCAGTGTATTCCTCCAAAAGGCAGTGTGGCTGCCTCGCTCCTGGAGAAGCTGGACACCGGTAACTTCGGTACAGTCATCATGGGTAAACGCGGGTTATCCGGAATCAAACGCAGGCTTCTGGGGAGTGTTTCAGCCAAAGTGTTGCGGGGTTTAAAAGACCAAACCCTCTTTTTGATCGATTAGCGCGTAATATGATAGAAAGCGCCCACTGAATCTGATCCACTCCGGCCACCCATGCACTGAGTGGGGATGAGCGATGAGTGGCGATGTGAAGAATGGGACCTTAAATGATTGTCAGGGGAGAAACAGCTACCCATTAGAGGGCGACCCCGAAGACGAAGAACATTGGGGGTGCCACAGAGAGGTGGCGATTCCGAAAGCGCCAATCGTCAAAATGAAGGAAATCAGGCTGTAAATGCCCCTTTTTTTGAAGATCCGCAAACACATCCCACAAGCAAAAATTGTCTTACCCTATGGAAGGCTGGTCGGGGCGAAGGGATTTGAACCCCCGACACCCTGCTCCCAAAGCAGGTGCGCTACCAGACTGCGCCACGCCCCGACAAATAGACAAACGGCAGGATATCAGATCTTGGCGCCTTGTGAGGAATCAAAAAATCGGACTGAAGAACAACAATAACGTTTTAGATTAACTTCTCCCTTGAAGAAAATCAAGGTATAAAATATGCCCCCTCATAGGTTAGTATTGACTTTGAAGCCCAAAATTACTAGATGATGGCGTATACTTATCAAAACTAAACCCTTCCCAGAGGGGCGAAATTCTAATCCATTCGAGGAAAACATGGAAGACATTCAGAACACGAAGGATAGTCGAAACATCGACATAGACCAGGTGGGAGTGAAGGGGATACGGTATCCCATAACGGTCCTTGACAAGAACATGGGCAGCCAGCAGACCGTGGCCAAGATCAATATGTATGTGAACCTCCCCAGGCATTACAAGGGGACCCACATGAGCCGATTCGTTGAGATCCTGAACGAGAACAACCAGCGGATCTCGCTTCAGAACTTCTCCAGTATCCTCCAGGAGATGAAAGAGCGTCTTAATGCCGAAAGTGCCCACATGGAAATTACATTTCCCTACTTCATAAGAAAATCGGCTCCGGTCACGGGGAGCGAGGGATTGATGGAGTACAGGTGCACTTTCAAGGGTTCATTGAACCAGGGCAGCGACCTGATCACCATGATCGATGTGCCGATATCGACCCTTTGCCCCTGTTCTAAGGAGATAAGCGAATTCGGAGCGCACAACCAGCGGGGGATCGTAAGGCTCAAGGTTCGTTTCAAAAAGTTCGTGTGGATAGAGGATCTCATCAAGCTGGTGGAGGACTCGGCCTCCAGTGATGTCTACTCTGTGTTGAAGAGGGAGGATGAGAAGTTCGTTACGGAAAAGGCCTATGAAAACCCGAAGTTCGTGGAGGATGTGGTACGGGATATCGCACTCAAGCTGGATGAGGATCCAAACATCACCTGGTTTGCCGTTGAGACGGAGAACTTTGAATCCATCCACAACCATAACGCCTATGCATACATAGAGCGGTGTAAGACGTGAGGCGCAAGGTTTGGAAGGGAAACTGGTTTGCCCTCGCTCGGGGAGTAAGGGAAATCATTTGCCCGGAAGAGCAGATTTTCGCCTTCTTTTCTATGCCTGTTGAACATTAGGTGAAATACCTTGGAGGATATTCATGAGTGATGATTTGAAAAAGATGTACAGGACGGTCATGGATGACCATTTCCCCCAGGAGATGAGGATTTCCTTTGCTGACCAGACCCTGATTTACAGAAAAAGGGCGTGGAAGATCAGAGATGAAAAGTCCGGCGAGTTAATAGAGAAGGGGCTTCGTTACGGTGAAAACCCGGGCCAGGAGGCGGCTCTCTACGAACTGGTAAACGGTAACCTGGTCCTGGGGGGATGCCGGTTCATCCAACCCAAAAGGGGGCTTGTTTCTGACATAACCGAAGAGGACATGATCCAGAGCGGCAAGCACCCCGGAAAGATCAACCTGACGGATATCGATAACTCCCTCAATATCATGCGGTACCTTACCAGCAGACCTGCCGTGGTCATAGTGAAGCACAACAACCCTTGCGGAGTCGCCTATGGATCCTATCTATCCGAGGCCTACCACCGGGCAAACATGGCAGACCGTATCGCGGCCTTTGGGGGCTGCGCAGTTTTCAATAAACCCATAGACAGGACCACGGCCGAGATGATTTCAGAGAATTACCTGGAGGTGGTTGCTGCGCCGGATTTCGAGGAGGGCACGATCCCGATCCTGGCAAAAAGGGCAAACCTCCGGATCATCAGGATAAGCAGGATCGAGGACCTTTCATCATACACGGAAGCGCGCTTCGTGGACTTCAAGAGTCTGATAGACGGGGGAATAATAGTTCAACAGTCTCCCCTCAACCGGATCAGGTCCAAGGAGGACTTCACCCTTGCCAGCGCCGAATACAGGGGAAAGGTGTACAGGATCGAAAGGGAGCCCACAGAGGAAGAGTACGAGGATATGCTTTTTGGTTGGCAGGTGGAGCAAGGGATTACTTCAAACTCCGTCATCTATGTCAAGGATGGGGTGACCGTGGGAATCGGCACCGGTGAGCAGGACCGGGTGGGTGTTGCTGAGATAGCGATATTCAAGGCCTACACCAAGTACGCGGATGCCCTCTGCTTCAAGAAACACGGGGTGGGCTATAAAGACTTGGAGCTCCTGGTGAAGAAGGGGGAGAAAGAAAAGGAGTTGATCCAAGAGATTGACCAGGAAACAAAGGAGGCAAAGGGTGGCCTCATTGGTGCCACAATGGTCTCTGACGCGTTTTTCCCTTTCAGGGACGGCGTGGATGTGGCGATAAAAGAGGGTATAAGGGCCATTGTCCAGCCGGGTGGATCACTCAGGGACTTCGAATCGATCCAGGCCTGTAACGAGGCGGATCCAAAGGTGACCATGGTGTTTACCGGCCAGCGGGCCTTCAAGCACTGACATAAGGAAGGGCATACATTGGGGGGAAGTCTTCAAAAGTATTAGGAGGCACTAGTTCATGTCCTCTGGCAGGTATAGGTGTTCGAGGATGTGGGAATAAATCTGATCCTTGGCATATTGCACAACGCCATCAATGATATTTTTGCACGCATTAATCCAGGTAAAGGGAGGAGCTCGTGAGAGCAAGCCTGAGGGAATCAATTCACAATTCAACAGCCTGTTGCCCAAAACTTGATCGACGATGATCGGTAGTCCCTGGGGGTCTTTTCTCAAGGCTCAATATCGCTCCTGAGCTGTTCCCACGCCCCCATTGTCCTCATAGGGGTTCCTCAATAGGGGCGAGAGGTGGAGGCTCCGGTGAAGAT
>JAFDHB010000149.1 GCA_019308985.1 Deltaproteobacteria bacterium
CTCTCTTGTGTAGTGCGTCATTGGTGGCCCAGAAGGGAAGTTGAAGCACGTGTCGAACAGCGAGAAAACCACCACCCAGGATGGAGACCAAGAGTAGTAAGAGGAGGGCTTGGGCTATTGTCTTTTTCATGACACCACGGTCCTTCTTCGAAGGGAACCCAGTGTTGAGGATAGCAGCACTTAATTTTTGTGAAGCTCTTTATCAGTTTCCTCTTTTGTTACAATTCTCCCCTCATCTCGTGTCTCTCACGAGACGAGAAAACTAACCTTGAGGAATAGGCAATATGGTTCTTAGCAGAATTTTTCTCAATAATCCAGCAAAACCTAGTAGGCAAGCCTGGGATTGAGCCGGGAGAGGTCGACAGTAGTCTTGGTTCCGCAATTACCTCTTGGATGAAGCGATAAAGACAACCCATTGCCCAGTGTTCAAGGTATGGAGGAAGACCATGGGAAAGAAAGAGAACGTCCCCTTGGGAGAAGCCCAGGGATTCCGTCGAAGAGAAAAGAGGTGCATGGCGAGGGAGGACGCACGTTCCAATAAGATCAGACGTGCACTTGGCATATTGAAAGGACCTACTGGAGTCAATGCGCTGTTATTGGGAAGTCTCCTTACCTCCGTGCTGTTCCTTGCAGGGTGCGGAGGCGAGGACTACAGACCCGAGTTGAACGCGATAAAGGACAGGCTGGAAAGGCTTGAAGCAAAGATGGAGCAAATGCAATACGCTGATCGCAAGATCGGCCGTCTGGAAGATCAGATCAAAGAGATAAAGAGATCCCTGGAGAAGCTGCAAATGGCAAAAACACAAAAGAGGGTCGCACAAAAAAGTTATCACGTCGTTCGCAGGGGAGAAACCCTTTCCGGTATTTCCAAACGTTACGGGATCTCGGTTGAAGAAATATGTCGATTGAATGGGATATCCCCCCGGGATATAATCAGACCCGGCCAGAGGCTCCTTATCAGGTCGGTCAAGAGATAGCGTGATCCCCAAGGGGGGTCAAAGCGGGCTTAAGAGAAACAAAAAGATCGGGAGAGGATAGTCTATTATGATTACCGCAGAAAAGGTTTACAGGGATATTGTTCAGATGCCTTTAAGAGAAAGGGAAAGGTTATTCGTGATGATTGCAAGAAGGGGATTTGAAAAAGATTTATACAAACACTATGAAGTTGAAGATGAAATAACGGGATCCCCCTTTACCGTCAAAGAGGCAGCGGATTACCTGGGCGTATCCGAGAGAACCCTGAAAAAATGGATCGAGGAAGGCAAGATAAGATGTAGAAGGGTAGGAAGGCGCAAGGTCATCGACCAGAAAGAGATAGAGGCCTTCAAGGAAAGGCAGGCCAACAAGGAATAATATGGTCTTTGTATGGCGCTGCCCTCACCGGCACTAAGATTTTTTCTTTCCAGATTGGAGGCCGAGCGGGTGTCTTAGTTCCCGAAAAAGGGGGTTATTAAGTGAAAAAGCAAATAGATCCGAGGATGCATACTGCCGAGCACCTCCTGAATCAGACCATGATAAGGATGTTTGATTGCGGCCGTTGCTTTAGCGCCCATATTGAAAAGAAGAAATCCAAGTGTGATTACCACTTCGATCATCCCTTGGACGAAAAAGATGAAAGAGAGATAGAGAGAAGGGTCAATGGTGCAATAGAGGCGGATCTGCCTGTCACAGAAGAGTTCATGGAAAGGGAGGAGGCAGAAAAACACTATGATCTTGGAAAACTGCCAAAGGATGCCAATAATAAGATCAGAATAGTAAAGGTGGGTGACTATGATGCGTGTCCTTGTATCGGGCCCCATGTCGGTTCCACAAGGGAAATAGGACTGTTCAGGATTGTGTCCACCAGCTTTGATGGCGGAGTACTCAGGGTAAGGTTTAAGCTTGAAAACAGATAGAGAGGGCAAACCTCGTCTAAAGGTCTCCCAAGAGTCTTGCAGAGAACCCGCCCACGTGTCTTGAACGGATCTGGCTCATTACCTCCGGCAAAATGGGCATGAAGGACTTGGAAATGATCCGAAAGCTCTTGGGATGATGGAGCAATCAATGGATACCATGATTTCCCAGGCTGAAGAGGACTACATACTTGAAAATGCCTATGTGCCGGAACACGGTCTGGCGCTGATGGTCAGTCTGTCCGGTGGCGAGCCCTTTCTCATTGACAAGCGATTCCTCGCTCTAAAGAACCAAGAGTGGGTCATACTGGTGGGGTACCCTCTGGGAGGAGGATTCTCCCTGGAGTCCCTGGTTGAAGCGATCGAGCAAGCCAAGAAGATGTTCAATCCTTCCCATCTTTCAATCATAGCTCCGCAACTACCCGATTTCCTCAAAGAGGCCTCGAGGGAAAGGGAGGAGGACGACTACTATACGTTGGATTTGAAGGCTTACAAGCTGAAAAGCGGCTTGAGACGTATGGTCAGGAAGGCCAGGGCGTTGTTGACCATAGATATTTCCCATGAAATCACCAGGGAACACGATGAAATAATCAAGGAGTTTGTAAACAGGGTCAAGCCGCTCGACAGGGTCAAGAACCTGCTGTTTAAGATGCCACAGCTTCTAAGTCATTCGGATATGGCTATTCTGTTGAATGCCTGGGACCTGAGGGGGCGTTTGACCGCCTTTTATGCGGTAGACATGCAACCAAGACATTTCTCTACCTATGTCATAGGCTGCCATTCCAAGATCAACTATGTTCCAGGTGCTTCAGACCTTTTGTGTCATGAGATGATCAGGCTGAGTGAGAAGAAAGGTAAGATGTATATTCACCTGGGGTTGGGTGTGGACCAGGGGATAAGGAAATTCAAAGAGAAGTGGGGGGGGAAACCCACCTTGAGATATGAGATGTGCGAGGTGCTTTTGAAGAGGCCGTCAATCCTCGAAACCCTTCAGAGAGTAATAGGGTGAAGTATTCCGTTGGGTAGGAGCTATTTGTGAAAAGGATGAGACAAAAAGAACTGAGAATGGCCTGGCAGGTGGGGAAAGGGGGGAAAAGGTCCTTTTTTGTCGGGACGGCACATTTCTTTCCATACAGTTTCAAGACGTCCCTATCAAAGATGTTGGATGAGTCCAGGATAGCGCTGTTTGAAGGTCCCCTGGACAGGGAGAGCATGGAAAGAGTGGTCCGTGCCGGGTCATTGGAGGAGGGAGAATCGCCCCTCCTAAGAGATCTTGACGACAGAACCGTCTCGGAGATCAAAAAGATCGTCATACCTACATGTAGAAGGAGAAGATTTCTCTTTGTCTTGCGGCGTCGAAGCCTTGACGTGGAAGACCCCCTTCTCAGCATGATAAAGGGGATGAAGCCCTGGATGGCATTTTTTACCTTTTGGAGCCAGTTCCTCCAACAAAAGGGGTGGGAAAGTTCGGTAGACTTGGAGGCATACAGCCTCGCGAAAGAGATGAGCAAAGAGACAGGCAATCTTGAGAGCATTGAAGAACAAATAAGGGTCCTGGAGAGTATTTCCTATGAAAAGATTCTTGACTTCCTGAAAAGGGCCAGGCATTGGGATGAGTATGCGGATAGATACCTTGAGTGCTATCTGAAAGGTGATTTGGAAGGCCTAAGGTCCAACGCCTACGGTTTTCCGAGTCGGCACCACAGCGTGATAGATCAGCGAGATCTGGTATTCTATGCCAGGATGAAGGAATACCTTGAAGAGGGAGGGGCCCTTGTCTGCGTCGGTGCCCCCCATATACACGGTATAAAGGAGTTGGCCGAGGTCGATGGTTTCAAAGTCACACAAAGGGGAGAATAAGAGCCGGAGAGAACCGAAAGAAGAACCTAAAAGGTTGACAAAACAAAGTTTGATGGCTTCGTAAAAAGTCCAATTTCTGCGTTGCGCTTCATCTCGCTGTGATTGCGGCGTACGCTAAGTACGCCTCATCACACGAGATTTGCGCGCCTTGAACTTGAAGCTTTTTACTTTGCCATCTCAATTTTGACTTTTTACGAATTCGTCAAGTTTAGAGGAGTGAAAAATGTATTGGAGATCAAGAAGGGCTTTATTTGTCATCGGGATTGTCCTCGTGCTTTTCATGTCCGGGTGTGCGCAAAATCGTGCCAAAATCAGAATAGAGGAGGGGTTAAGCGCGCGCGGTTTAGCAAGCGAACGGGACAAATACCTTATCTATTACGCGGGTTCGCCCAGCCGACCCATAGGGATACTGTTTGACCCAAAGAATGACGGCGTCAAACTGGTAGGCGAAAGGTGGGTGAAAGTGGAAGATGAGAGAACCTTGTCGCTTCTCCTTGAGGCGGTCCAGGCCGGCACGTCTCTCAACAAGATTACAGCCCGAAGGGGTGGTCAAGTATTCGGATATTTCTCTAAGACGAAATATACGAGAAATGTCCGTTCCTCTGTAACGTGGGGCTACAGTGTTCTAGCCAGGATTGTGGATGAGAATACCGTGCGTGTGGATCTGGTAAGGTATGAAGACCGGATACCGTCCAATTATTGATGCTAAGAAAATGTCCTAAGATCAGGCCTGGAGTCGAACCTCTTTGATTAACGGAAAAGGCCTCTCGCTTCCCTTCAAAGAACTATTGCCCAGGATTCGGCTCATCGATCGAACTCTTCCGGCTGGTGCATTTCTGCTTTCGAATGGTCTTTTCAATGTCGAGCAAGGGTTCAATGATCTTAACCGGGAGTTTTAGCGTCCTTTTGACCATGCCCAGGATTCCAGCGCCCACTGCCGACGGAGGCAGGGGGGACACACTCGGATTATCCCGCGGCCCCTTTACCTTGAAGGCAACGGAAATCAGGGAGCCGCCCGTGATATAGCTTACAATGGGTATGTTTTTCAATATGCTATCCGCGGTCCTCAAGGGGGAAACAATCAGGGTGAGATCGACTGTATTGGTAAGGGGATCGAGCTCGCCCTGAAAAAAGATTTCCATGGAAGGGGCATCAATGATTCCTTCCTGGATGTAAAGCCTTCCCTCTTTTACCAATACTTTTGATTTGATAAAGTTGTAAGGGAAACCCTCGGCATGGAGATCAGGAAATTTCCCGGCAAAGACCTCCATCAAGTTGAGGTAGCTTAAGACATTTTGCAGGGGAACGCTCTGTTTGATTATTCCCCCCCGCGCCTCGAATTCCAAGTTCCCGTAAAATGATCGGGCAAGTCGGCTGCGGTTCCCCTCTGCGGCCAGCTTCCCCCTGATATTGAAACTCCCGGTAGCCAGGAGACCCTTGTCAAAAAGACAGGAAATGGCGGGAAGCATCTCCTCCTCGTTGGCATCTACTTCCAAGTTCATGTAAACCTTACCCTCCCTCAGCTCAACATTGCCGCGCGTTGTTATACCGCACAATCGTGCATTTCTTATTGAGACCTGCGCACCTTCCCCTGAGAGCATTACATCAGCAAGAAAGGGACTCCATTTGAGATCCCCGTGAGTCAGCTCTTCCGAACTAAGCCTGATCACTCCCTTGATGGAGGAATGCTTCGCTTCGGTAGTGCCCTCCTTTTTTTTGCCCCTAGGAAAAGATCTTAGAAACGTTTCCACCTTCAGGATATCCAGAGACTTGGTAGAGAGGTCCAGGTCCAAGAGAAGACCCCGAGGGAGGAGCGTGACTTGCCCCCCTAACTCCAACTCCAGGTCATCCACGATCAGTACGGCGGACAGAACCCTAAAACCGTTATTCTCCGAGGGTGCAATATGGAGTTTCTTGAAGCTTCTTACAGGGATCTCTTTTGGAATGAACGGTATGACGGCGTTCTCGGCCGTGAGGAATCCTTGGAACGTGGATTGATGAGGTCGATGCCTAAGGATATGGGCCCTCATGTTCCCCCTTATAGTACCGGAGAGGGGCTCTTTGAAGACAAGCATCTTTTTCAGGGTTTCAGCGGAGAGTTGCCCTTCGAAGGTAAGATCGAGGATCTCGGAAGAAGGATCCAAAACAATGGATATCCTGGCCTCCTTGCCCGTGTCTTCCAAATACAGTCTCTGCTCCAAGCCGGACGCTGCCCCACGCGTGAAATCAAAGAGCACACGGGGTCCTCTCTCAAATGTCAAGTCGCCGTCAAAACGAGTCATTACCCCGGATTTCCAGAAGAATCTTCCTCTTGATAGATCCACGGAGCCCCTGATCCCGGCATAGCTCCTCATTGGGAGGCGCTCCTGGAGCCATTGAATGAATGCCTCTCCCAACTCTCCTTCCACCTCGGCATCCACCCCTTCAAGCCCCTTCAAGTAATTGGTGAAGGCACCGGAAGCAATAATGGAGGCGTCCAGCAATTCCAGGCGCAGGCCTTCGAGGAATCCAATGTGGGCGGTGCGGCTTCCCGTCGTCCTAAACCGCGCTTCAATTATCTTCAGCGGGGGGAAAGGCCCTTTTGTTGCCAGGGAAACACCCTGTATATCACCCTCCGCCGAAAAATCCCATTCTTGAGGGGAGTACAAGGGTCCTTCCACCTCAAATTTGCTCAAGAGGATCCTTCCCTTCACTGTGTCCACTCGGTCTAAGCCGCGGCCTATCTTGCCAAAGGTCCTGATCCACGGAAAAATTTCTTGGACATAGATATCGCCCCGCCCTAGCGCGATTTTCACGTAATCTTTACTGAGGTCTGCGCGGAGAGAGAGGTCCTTGAAGGAGGACGAACCGAGAGTGCCACTGAGATTTTCAGCGACAATGAGTCCTTCTGAAACACGGAGGCTGCCCTCCAGGATACTGATTGGATAGGGGCATCTCTGGTATTGGCATGAGAGGCTGAAAGAGACCACATCCATGCCTACGTGGACCCCTGAAGCGGTGTCACTTAATAAGTAGAGCCTGCCGCTTGCCACGCCCTTGAGATCCTTCAACAGGTCGAGTTCTTTCTTGACCGAATCCGCCTTGACGATCTTGCCGAGGACAGACTGTAGCTGAGAGAGGTCAGCTTGAATCCCGATATCCAGACTGAAGGGCACAGGTTTTTCCCTGAAAGCAAGGCTCAGCTTGCCCCCACTGCCCCGGGAATTATGTAAAGACGCTTCCAGGTTTTCTCCTTCGAGGATCCCATTGCCGACCTTGGCGCTGCCCCTGACCCCTGTGAGGTTGAAGTCTACGCCGGGGACGAATATTTCGCCAGCCTCTATTCTGCCCTCCAGGCGCATGTTAGCCGAGCTCAGCAGTTCCCCTAAGGAGGCCCCCATGGAACTGATCTTCAGCTCTGGGACCTCACCGCCCCTGACTATGTCGAATAACTTGACTACATGGGGTTCATGTCTGAACAGGGTCAGGATGACTTTTCTGGTGGTTTCCACTTCGACCCCTTTTCCTCCAAGTACAACGCTCGCAAGCCGGGAATTCATGTCCAGTTGTAGCTCTCCTGACAGTGAAAGCCTGGGATATTCAAGGACCAGATCCTTGATTGACACCTCCATGGTTCCTTGCCCCAGGGACAATCGTCCCTCGATTCTCTTCCCCTTCAAAGACACGGGCTCTTCAGCACTTAGAAGGGACAAGCGGGGGTTAGAGACAAGCACTTCGGCTTCGAGGCCTTTCGAGGAGTGAAAGTCAAAATCAATCCCAATATCCATCTCGGAGTCACGCACGCGGTACAGTGTGTTCTCCAGGAGACGGCCTACTATTTTATGGGGCCTAAAACCGTCAAAGGTGATGTGGCCCGTGGCACTGAGGTCACTCTTTCGGATTACCGCCTTGATAGTCCCTTTCTTCCAAAGGCTCGCCCGCGAAACTACCAGTACCCGAACCCTGTTTGAATTGAGATCCACATTGCAATCTATCTCCCAGAACCGGGCGATTTCCCTGTCTTCCTTCTTGATGACAAGGTTCCCCTTGCTCACTGTCAGGTCTGCGTCGGGCAGGAGGAATGGAATTTTGTCCAGGTATGCCGTTATTTGAGGTCCCGGGTCGCTGGGTGGAGCATTCCCGGTCCCCTTGGCCGACTCCTTTCCCCTGGAGCGCAGAAAGATGGTGAAATCGGGCCCTATGGCATGGCCCTCATCGAACATGAGCTTGGCCTTTAGAAGGGGGAGAAGCCGGGGATAGAGGATCAAGGTATCAATCCTGCCCTCCACTTCCTTATTTATGGATACCTCAATATTTTGAAGGGTGATTTGGGGGGAGGGCAGAACCTTGAAACCCAGCTCTCCAATCCGAGCATCGCCGTTGATTTTTTCAGACAGAACAGTTTCTACTCTGGTCTTGACAGGCTCAATGTTGACGAGTCTTGGTAGCGCCAGCAGGATAGAGACCGAGATCACCAGTACGACTACTCCGGTTATTGCCAGCCAGCGAAATATTCTACTAAGCGTGGCCACGAAACGTACCCCTCTGCTCGATCAGACATGGCCGGCCAAGGATTAAAGCCCTCTTTAGGGTCTAATTCCCCGCAGCTTGCTGCTTATGGTCATGTATAATGCCCCTGGATGCGTCATGGACTCCAAGGTATCCAGGAGTCAGAATCCAGAAGACCAAGGTTAGTATGAACCCGCTTGTATGGTTGTTCTATTCTGGCTCCTGAATTCTTAATGCTCCGCAGCTTGCTCCAGGGCAGTTCATTCTAACACGGAAACTTGGTCCTCAGGGCCAGGTCAGAGATCATTGGCTCTGCCTTAAGAAATGAAAAGGCTCTAAATCCGAAGCACGAAATCCGAAATCCGAAACAATACTTAATGACCAAAATTCAAATGATCCAAACAATAGGCGTAGCGATTATGATTTTGTTTTTGTCATTAGGACATTTGATATTTGATTTTG
>JAFDHB010000150.1 GCA_019308985.1 Deltaproteobacteria bacterium
TCTCCCCTTTGGCGGGATGGGTTGCATCGGTGATTCGGAGGCCCGAATCCCGCTGCCTAAGAAATCCGTGTAATCCGTTCAATCCGTCTCAAAAACAAAATAACGGGGCCTCCATAGCGGAATTTACGTCTTTGTTCCAAAAGGTCTCTTTTGAGTGCTGCGGTGGACACCCTTGGCCGGTCTACCCGCCCTTGTACGTCAGTTCGATACTCTTGATGTAATCGTCTATCCCTGCAACGATACCATCGGCCAAGCCGTCCAAGTAGGCACTGCTGCTCAGGAGCCTTCGCTCATAGGGGTTGCTGATGAAACCTGTCTCCACGAGAACAGAGGGCATCTCGGCACCTATCAACACGTAAAAGGGGGCCTGTTTTACTCCCAGATTCTTTATCTTTCTGTATTTCTTCTTGAGCCTGTCAATCATTCCGTCCTGGACCTCATAGGCCAATCTGCTGGACTCGTTGATCTTGGTGTTGAACATGAGGTCCCTGAGAATCACCTGGAGATCGCTTATGTTTTTCTCAGAGGTGGCATTCTCAGCCGCTGCGAGCATAATGGCCCTCTTATCAGTGGTCATGTTTAGAAAATAGGTCTCGATTCCTCTAACCCACGACTGTTTGTGGGAATTCACATGGAGACTGATAAACAGGTCGGCCTTCTTCACATTGGCAAAGGCGGTTCTTTTCTCCAGGGGAATAAAAACGTCTTTCGTCCTGGTCAGGACCACGTCGCATCCCAAGCGCTTTTTAATTCTGGGCTTCAAGGCCCTGGCAAGCTTCAACACGATATCTTTTTCTCTTAACCTGCCGTAATAGGTCCCGGGGTCCTTTCCCCCGTGTCCGGGGTCGATCACGATTCTCCTGACATTGAGGCCCAGCTGCCTTGCCAGGGAGATTTCCTCCTCGGGCTCCTTGGTCCTCCTGATTCCCTTGTTGACAGAAGGCCTCTTGACCACTGTCTTTGTTTTGCCCTTGACGATCTTCCTTTCCGCCCCCTTGACGTCTATTACGATTCGAAAGGGATCATAGAGGTGAAAGATCTTGTGGCCCTTTATGTTGTCTATGTCCAGGACCACCCTCACCCTGTTCCTGTTATACTGCCCTGCCCTTGCCCTCAGGAGTAGCCCGTCCTTGATGGGTATGGTGCTGTCTATGTCCGAGCTGACGTAAGCGCCTTCTATGTCCACGTAGAGCCTTGCAGGCTTCTTGGTCCTTGGGTCCTGCTTGAGCAGGTTGAATCGGTATTTCACGGGCCTTTCCAGGTCAACGACGACCCTGGTATAAGTGGGCGTAGACCAGTGACGAATGTCTTTGACCCTGCTCAGCCCCCCGGTATTAGCAACCTTCTTGGCAGGACCCTGACGGGATACCTCCTTGCTGAGGATAGCCGAGAGCCTGTCCAGCATCTTCCTGGCCCTCGGGCGCATGTCCCCGGATGGAAATTTTATGTCCACTTTTAGGAACTCAACATAGGCACGGGCGGGATCCTTCCTCTCCCTGTACAGGATATCCCCGATCCAGTACTGTGAGTCATCGGCCAGACGATGGCCCGGGTAGATCTCTACTACCTTGCGGTAGAGATCTATTGCCCTGTCCAGATCCTGCCTCAAACCCGAATAGCCGTAGAGCTTTCTGTACATCCTTGCGGACTTATACAGGCCCCAGGCCGCCTCGTTGCTCTTGGGATAGGACTCATACACGCGCTTGTAGAGGCCTATGCATCGCAGCCAGTTATGCCTGTACTTGATCCTGCTCCTGGATCTATAGAGTTTATCCCGGCAGGCATCAGCCTCCTTGAGGAGAGTCTTGGGGCCGGGGGCCCTTTTTCCCGAAGCCTCGTATCCTACTGGGCCGAGAAGTATCGCCAATGTGACCAGTACTATTGAGATTGACCTGGCTGTTTTCGCCGCCATATGCCTTTCAATAATTCCACGAAACTTAGACTATTTCGTTCCTAATTGGATTTCGCAACATAGAATTATAACAAAGTATAGCATAAAATTCATGAAAATTCATTACTATTCCACCACGCACAGCTTGTCTTGCTACAAACGGCCCATAGACCTTATCCTTCCTCCCTCTCCAGGTACTCCCTGAGCCTGTTCAATTCGTTCAGCGCCTCCAGGGGAGTCATATTGGATATATCCATGTCCTTGATCATCTTTCTGAGTCTCTGATCCCTGGCCCCGAAGAGGTTGAGCTGTAAGGGATCTTCCCTCTGTCTTCTCACCTTGGACTTTGCCATACGGGGCCTGCCCGCCTCGTCGACTGCCCCACCTTCCAGGTTCTCCAGGATCTCCTTTGCCCTCTCGATTACATGCTCAGGGATACCCGCGATGCGCGCAACCTGGATGCCGTAGCTCCTGTTTGCTCCACCCTCTACCATCTTCCTCAAAAAAATGATCTGATCTTTCCATTCTTTGACGGCGATGTTAAAGTTCTTCACCCTCTTCTTGGCTGTCACCAATTCCGTCAGTTCATGGTAATGGGTTGCAAAGAGGGTCCTCACCCCTTTTCCTTCCCTGTCATGGAGGGCCTCTCCAACCGCCCAAGCGATACTCAGCCCGTCATAGGTACTGGTCCCTCTGCCTATCTCATCCAGTATGACGAGGCTCCTTGGTGTTGCATGCCTCAAGATGTTGGCAGTCTCGTTCATCTCTACCATAAAAGTACTCTGCCCCTTTGACAGGTCATCTGATGCCCCGATCCTCGTAAAAATGCGGTCAACAATTCCTATTTTTGCGCTGGATGCCGGCACGAAACTACCCATCTGCGCCATGAGCACGGTCAGGGCGGTCTGCCTGAGCACGGTAGATTTTCCTGCCATATTGGGGCCCGTTATGATCAATATTTGCTGCTCCCTGTCATCCAAGTGGATATCATTGGGTACAAAGTCCTCCTCTTTGACCACTTGTTCGATGACGGGATGCCTGCCGTCAAGGATGTGGATCTCCCCCCCCTCATTGACCTGAGGACATGTATACCCGTTCAATTCTGCGACCTCGGCCAGTGCGGCCAGGACGTCCAGTTCGCCTATGAAGCCTGCCGTCCCCTTTATCCTTTGATTTTCCCTGGCAATGCGTTCTCGAATTTCTTCAAAGAGTTCATATTCCCTGGCCATCATTTTCTCTTCCGCCCCGAGGAGCATCTCTTCGTGTTCCTTCAAAGCTTCTGTTACGTACCTCTCTCCGTTGACCAATGTCTGCTTCCTGATGTAATCCTTGGGGACGAGATGCAAGTTGGCCTTGGATATTTCGATATAGTATCCGAAGACCTTATTGTACCCGATTCTTAGGTTCGGGATTCCGGTCCTTCCTTGCTCCTTGGCCTCCAATTCTCTTATCCATTTCTTGCCATCCCGGGTGAGGCTGATGAGTTGGTCCAATTCCTCGTCGTATCCTTGCTTGATGATCCCCCCTTCCTTTATGGATACGGGAGGATCCTCACGGATAGATCGATCAATGAGTTGGGCTACATCCTGGAGGGTATCGATCTTGAGGGCAATATCAGCAAGGAGTTCAGAGGCGGAGCCGGCCAGCCTTTCCTTTATTCGAGGCAAGCGAAGGATGGAAGATTTTAGGGCAATGAGATCCCTGCCGTTGGCCCTGCCCATGGATATGCGGCTGTTGAGTCTCTCCAGGTCATAAACACCCTCAAGCTGATCCCTTATCTCCTCCCTAAACATGGGATCCTCCCTGAAATCAGACACGGCTGCCAGGCGCTTTCTTATCCGGGTAACATCAATCAGCGGGTATCCGATCCACCTCTTCAGGAGCCTGCTGCCCATTGGGGTTACGGTCCTATCCAGGATCTGAAACAAAGAGCCTTTAGAGGTGCGACGTCTCATAGTGTGAAATAGTTCCAGGTTTTGGATCGTAGACTCATCAAGGAACATGTAGTCGCCGACGTGGTAACTGGTGATATCCCTGATGTGGGCAGGACTGGCCTTCTGGGTTTCCAGGAGATAGTGCACTATGGCACCCGCTGCAATAATGCCTTGCTCCATATCCTCTATACCGAAACCTCCAAGGGATCTCACCCTAAGTTGTTCTCTCAGCAATCGTTCCGCCCTGGCCCGGTTGAATATTTCTCTTCCGAGCAACTCCAGCCTGTATCTAGAGAGCTCCCTCCTGCTCGCCAGGTCTTCCTGGTCAGGGACCAGGAGTTCCGCCGGGTCAATCCTGCCCAGCTCATCCAAGAGTTCTTCCCAGTTGCCCAGCTCGGTGACACGAAACTCCCCCGTGGAAACGTCTACGTGCGCAAGTCCGTATTTAGCGTCCCTTGCTGAGACGGCTGCCATGAAGAGATTGGTCTTTCCGTCCAACCCGCTGTCATCCGCGGCAGAGCCGGGCGTCACTATCCTAACCACTTCCCTCTTGACTATACCCTTGCTCGCCTTGGGGTCCTCGGTCTGCTCGCAGATCGCGACTTTCCACCCGCTCTCGATAAGCTTTGCCACATAGTTCTTGGAGGCGTGATGGGGCACTCCGCACATGGGGACCTTTTCCCCGTTATAGGTCCCACGAGACGTCAGTGTTATTCCCAGTATCCTTGACGCGACCTTGGCATCCTCAAAAAACATCTCGTAGAAATCCCCCATGCGAAAAAAGAGGATGGCGTCGGGATGCTGGCTCTTGATACCAAGGTATTGCTTGAGCATGGGGGTGAGGTTGTTCATTCCTGTCACGCTGCCCCCTTTTGTCCCTCGGATTGTGCGCGAGGGGATCTATGACTCCTGCTTCGCTCTTTCTCTGCTACTTCTCTCCGTCCATGAAACTCCATAGAGTCCCACTTCCTGCACTGGGGACACTGCCACTGAAGCTCAGCGGGCGTGAACCCGCAGTTCGTGCACTGGAACTTGAGATAGGGCATTTTGAGCCTTGACAAGATATCCCTGCATTCGTCCAGAGCATCTTCCTTTCTGCCCATGGCCAGGAGTATCTCCACCATGAATTTCCTGGCCTCCCAGAAATCCGCGTCCAGGTTCAAGGCGTTCCGCAGTTCCCCAATGGCTCCCTCCTGGTCCCCCTTGTTATAGAGGTACCGTGCAAGCGCCATGTGGGTGAAAGCATCCGAGTTCGACCCTGCACATTCCCTCAAAAAATCCTCTATCATTTCGAAGTCTTTCATTCTCATGTACATCTCTTCAAGACGCTTGTAAGCGAGGAATGTAAACCTGGGGGCCACTCTCACTATCTTCTTCCATGTGTTGATAGCGCCTTCGTAGTCACCTTCGCCCAAGTATAGGTCCCCCAGATGGAGATAGGCATCTATACACCTCTCGTCTATGGCCAAGGCCCTTTTAAAACACCTCTTGGCTTTTGAAGCATCACCCTTTTCAGCATAGACCTTCCCCAGCTCGGTCTGATGATGGGCAAGGATATGGCCATGGTCTCCCCTTGTCAGGCCTGCTATCTTCTCTCTTGTAGCATAGGCATTGGACCAGTCTTTCAGTTCTTCGTAGATCTTTTCCACCTCTTCCAGGGCCTCCAGGTCTGCGGGGTCCTTTTCCAGCAGCTTGGAGAAGGTGTCAAGTGCCCTGTCCAAGAACCCTCCCTTTCGGTAGTCCAGCCCTAAGTCAAAGAGGGCCCTCATTCTTATTTGTTCGTCAATGTTGGTCCTCAAAATTATGCTCTGCCTGATCCGTATTGCCCTGTCTATTTCACCCTTTGATCGGTACAGGTTGCCGAGGGCCACGTAGGTCTCTACAGTATCAGAGTTTACCTGGACCGACTTGGTGAATTCCTCGATGGCGTGATCGTGATCATTGGAGAGGATGTACTGGATACCCCTCAGGAAGGACCGGTCTTCTCCCGGAGAAAGGGCTTTGAACCTCGACCCCTTTTGGGAGCGCATCCGTAGACCTACGATGATGCCTACAACAAAGGCAAAGGCGATACTGGTTAGAAGCGTGGGATTGTTTGGGTCAAGGATCCACCCCCAAATCTCTTTCCACATGAAATGATTCGTCTCCCCGGGTTTATTTGCCTTCGCCGCAATACCCTGTAGTTACCCACAGGGATGAAGGGCTTGCCCGCCATTCCGAAAGTTTCGGTTAAAGGCCTGCACGCCGTGCCCAAGGCAGGCCACCGAGCAGTTGCGCTTCCATACCCCGCAGCTTGTTGCAGTGAAGCGGAAATCCCCTTTGCGGGGCCGCAGGGGTTTCATTGGGCGTCAGCTTCCTTGAAGGTGCCTACCTCATCCGAGGTAATGGGCAGATTTCTCAAGGAGCTCAGTTCCTTTTCCTTCTCTTCATTGGTCTCCATCAGGGCCTTTATCTGCTTCTTGAGTTTGAAGCGTTCAATCATTCCGTAGATACCCATCACAACCACCCCGAACAGAAAGGCAATCGTTACGATATAGTACAGTGATACCGTAGGTGTTCTTACTTCGTGGGAAAAGAATTTGATACGAAATACCACGGTGGTGGACATAGCCTGGTGGTTCTGTACGATCAAAATGACCACAATCAGCATCAACAGGATCGCCAGTATGAACTTAAGGTGCTTCATCGGCCTCCTCCTAGGAAAAAATTATCTCTTGTGTATATTCCTGCCCATTCCCCCTGTAAGCCTGTAAGTCTAGTTCTGGAATCCCCCTTCGTCCTGCTCGACAGCAGAGAAAAACGGCCTGAGCTTCTTATAGGTCTCTCTTATGTGCTCAGGGATCACCCTGACTTCCCCCACGACGGTCATCATATTAGTATCGCCGTTCCATCTCGGCACGATGTGGAAGTGCATGTGATCTTCCATGCCGGCCCCTGCCACTCTGCCTATATTGAGGCCCACGTTGAAACCTTCAGGCTTCATTACATCCTTGAGCACCCTGATGGATTTCCGAACAAGCTTCATCAAGTCCAAAAGCTCCTCGCTTGAAAGGTGCTCCAGATCAGGACAATGTCTGACAGGTGCCACCAGCAGATGACCATTATTGTACGGATACCTGTTCATCATCACCATTGTCATAGGCCCAACGTAGAGGATGAGCCGCTTCTCATCCTCCGTTCTGACCTCGCCAGGGCAAAAGATACACTCTACGTCCTCCTTATCCGAATCAATATATTCCATTCTCCATGGCGCCCAAAGAACTTTCATCAGAACACCCTCACCTCAGTGAAATCCAAAGAATAGCCTCCTGCCTTTCTTGTTTTTCTCTTATAACTCTACCAACGGGACCGAGGCTTGTCGGCTCCTCTTATCCGGCATCTATGTCAATGATCTCACCGGAAATCCCATCCCCCAGTCTCAGTATACCGATGCTGTGCATCCCGGATGAAGTATAACCCAGGGCGGTACCGGGATTGAAAAACAAGATCCCGTCCTTGAATCGGTTCGCCGCCCTGTGGGAATGGCCGTAAATGATAATGTCCACGTCTTGAAACTGGTCCCTGATCCTGTCTTCCAGCCCATCCGGCGACCCCCATCCATGGATTAGTCCTATCTTCAAGGGACCCACTTCAATGGTCTTTTTCTCCGGCAGCCTCAACTTCAAATCCCGGGGATCCATGTTCCCGTGAACCCCGTGGAAAGGTTTCTTGCTCAAGAAGTCAATAACCTCTTCTGATACGAAATCCCCCGCATGGATAATCATATCCACGTCCTTGAGATATCTCTCATAGAGTCCCACCAGATCTCTAGAGACCCCGTGAAGATGTGTATCCGATAAGACAGCTATCTTTTTTTCCATATCCTGGAGATTCCTAACCTCCCCCAAGTACGGTATTTTTATTGTCGGAGTATACCAATATAGACAAAAAAGACAAGTCGTAACTGATGCTTTCGGAAAAGCCCCATCTGGGGCTTTTCCGAAAGCATCAGCTCATTTACGGACGATACGAGCAAGTCATATTCTGCCCTTATAAATTCATTTGACTGGAACAACATTTTCTTGTATTTGACTACACCGATATGTTGAACATGGGTTGAGGGCAAGCCACATAGACACCTGGATTAATACCAGGCCTGATTCTCTGGTACATTCTTGGTGTCGAGGGAGGTTCAAATATGCCGATATATGAATTTTATTGCAAATCCTGCCACACAATCTTCAATTTTTACTCTTCCACGGTCAACACGGAAAAGCGACCTAGCTGCCCAAGCTGCAAAAGAATCAAACTGGAACGAAAGATGTCGGTATTTTCATCGCCCCGGAACAGGGGAGAGGATGAAGAAATGCCCGTTCCGGACATGGATGATTCCAAGATGGAGCAGGCGATGAGTCTCCTTGCCCGGGAGGCGGAACACATGGATGAAAACGATCCCAGGCAGGCTGCCAACCTGATGCGAAAACTGAGCGATATGACGGGCCTGAACCTGGGTCCCGGCATGGAAGAGGCCTTGCGCAGGATGGAGGCGGGAGAAGACCCCGAACAGATAGAGGAGGAAATGGGGGATCTCCTGGAGGAGGAAGAGCCCTTCACCTTCAAGGACAAGCCCCCCAGGCCGAGAAGGAGAAAACCGCCGAAGGTAGACGAAAAACTCTATTACCTCTAGCCTTTTTGGCACAAATTTCACGGATTGCACGGATGAGGTATGTCTTTTTTCAATCAAGGCATCTTGATTGAAAAAACTTCCCTCCACCTCCGGCGGAAAAGAAAGAACAATTTAAGTTGCAGACAAAAAAGAATGTGGCGAAA
>JAFDHB010000151.1 GCA_019308985.1 Deltaproteobacteria bacterium
CCCAAAGATACGGGACAAAACTTTTTTGTTTGCTCGAATATTGACGAACTCGTAAAAAGTCGAAATTGAGATGGCAAAGTAAAAAGCTTCAAGTTCAAGGCGCGCGAATCTCGTGTGATGAGGCGTACTCATTGTACGCCGCAGTCACAACGAGATGAAGCGCAACGCAGAAATTGGACTTTTTACGAAGCCATCAATATTCTTTTCTTGACTAACACCAACTCCTCTTGTAGTAATTCTACAACATATTCCCCGAAAAGCGTAAGACAGATATTATCTGTAATCTGCCTACAAAATGACTGATTCACTTTCTTTGATCAGGGCCGCCATGCCCAAATTTCGGAATTCCGAAAAGAAGGTGGCTGACTGTGTCCTCAAGGACCCTGATGCAGTTATCATTAGTTCCATCACCGAAGTTGCCGAACGATCAGGAACAAGTGAACCCACAGTAATCCGCTTTTGCAGAAAACTGGGTCTTAGGCGCTTTATGGAGCTAAAGCTGAACCTGGCAGGAGACTTACCAGCTAATCAGTACATCCACGAGAACGTAAGGGAAAGCGACAATGTTCCAGAAATCTTTAACAAGCTTTTCAATTCAGCAAAAGAGGCCTTCAATTATACCCTAAATCAGCTGGATTTAGATTGAGTCTATGATCATAAGATAGCATCCCAGCAGCATTAGAACAGGAAGCTCAGACATGTGGAGACCAAAGCGGGTAATCTCCACCGTGCCCGCACAGTAACCCTTGGGCACTGCCAGGACGCTGATGGGATTGGATTTCCTCCTGAAGTAAAGGAGGTGTTCTCCGAACAGGTCTGTGAACACGCAGTTGTTGCGCCACACATTTTTAGACAGCCACTGGTAGACATGGCCGTCGGTGAACTCAAGGGCGCCTTTTTCTCTGCCCCACCCGGCCTTGAAGACAGCCAATTGTATATCAGAGTTGCCCTGGTACAGTATCACCTTCTCCCTGGGAAACCACTTCTTTCTAAACCTCCAGGTCCCATGTGCAGACTCCGCCATGGCTTGTGTGACCTGTCTCTCTTTCAAATAGAGTGTTCCTATGACGTCTTCCCCTGCCCGGAGTACGTATTCCCAACTGCCTTTCCATTCCACCAGATGGCTGCTGACCTCTGTAATCCTTTTCATTGGAAAATGCCCCATGGAATACATACTCATATTATGATCCCGGCTGCCTTGTAGTCAAGGCGCATATTTATCTTGAATAGAACAGCGAGTGAACTTGAGCTCAGCAGGATGAGCGCGGGAGTAAAGTTCTTTTAGGCAATTGCCTTGATCATGCTTCTTTAAATTTGGTTTGCAAGGTCCAATCTCGTCCTTAAGATAATTGGAGTAGTTTATTTGAACAGTTGGTTTGGCAAATAGAGGGCAAGCTGGGGAAACAGGACGAGAAGAATCACGCATCCGATCATGCACAGGAAAAAGGGAAATATCCCCTTGAAAATGTCTTCCATAGGGACATCCCTTGCAACACTGCCTATTGCAAATACATTGACCCCGATTGGTGGAGTAATCTGCCCCATCTCCATTGTAAGGACGGTTATCACCCCGAACCAGATAGGGTCGAACCCGAGGGCGGTAATTGCCGGGAAGATGGTAGGTAAGACGAGCAGGATCATTGGAATAACATTCAAAAGACAACCTAAGACTATGAAAAAGACTATGACTGCGCCGAAAATGATGTGTCTGTTTATCTCCAATCCCGTGACAAGATTCGCCAAGGCGAACGGCAACCTGGTGGCGGCGAGGAAATAGCCCAGAATGCCCACACCTATCAAAATAAGTAGCAGTTTACAGGTAATGGTCAATGAATCTTGAAGGGAAGACAGTACCATGGCTTTGTTTACCCTGCCCCTAATCAGCGCATAAACGAAAGCGCCCACAGAGCCGATCGCACCACCTTCTACCGGGCTGAAAATCCCGCCCAGTATGCCTCCCAGTATGAGAATGAACAGGGCGAGCATGCCTACCACGCCCTTGAGTGATACTATCTTCTCCTTCAGGGTCGTAACGTCTCCCCTGGGTGCAAGGGCCGGATTGATTTTGGCCCTCACGTAGATGACGCCGCAGAAGAGTATCGCAAGAATAATGCCCGGCACGATCCCGGCGACAAACAGCTTACCAATGGACTCCTCGGTGACAATGGCATAGAAAATAAATCCCACGCTTGGTGGAATAAGTATTCCCATTGTCCCGCCTGCGGCCAAACACCCTGTAGCAAGTTTCATATCGTAGTTGTGTTTCCTCATTCCGGGGAGTGCCACTGTCCCCATTGTGACTGCCGTTGCCAGGCTGTCGCCGCATACTGCCGAGAATCCGGCACATCCCGCCACGGAAGACATTGCAAGACCACCGGGCATACGTCCCAGCCACTTGTTGGCGGTCTCGAAGAGGTCTTCACTGATTCCGGAGTGATAGGCAAACTCACCCATAAGTATGAACAAGGGGACCACGGTAAGCATGTAGTTGGAGGCCGTGTCAAAGGGCCCGATCCCCAGCATGGCAAGAGAAGGTTTTACCGCCTTGTAGGCCACGATCATGCCTAGCAGGCCTGTCAAGGCCATTCCGTAGCCAATAGGCATGCCGAGGAAAAGAAGAAGGAACAGGAACCCCATCCCAAGGATGCCAGCCGTTGCGCCACTCAACCCGGTGGGGGCCAACCCGGCCATTGGAGCTATCAAGACAAAACATGCCGCTGCCAGGGCAAGGGTCAACCAGAAAGGTCTTCTGTCTCTGAGTGCATGTCCCAAGACCTTGAGAAAATCCAAGGCAACCACGACTGTCAGTATGATAACTCCAAGCGCGGCGATAAACCAGAAGATCCAAACCGGAATCTCCAGGTCATAGGTTACTATCTGGTCCTGTATTTTCCTGATCCCTTGTGCAATAAGCTGGGAAGACATGATCCCGAAAAACATGGTGCAAATCAAATAATGAAAACAGGAGAGAGTGTTTTGCACCCATTCTGGGAATCGGGAAATAATGAATTCGATCCTTATGTGGCCTTCGCTAAACTGGATATGGGCTATCCCCAAGAAGACGATGACAAGGAGCATGAAGCTTTCAATCTCGATCCCCCCAGGGATAGACCCCCTGTAAATAAAACGGGCAAGGACATCGAAAAACACCGGCAGGGGCATTACCAAAAGAAAACCCATGCTTACATAATTGGCTGTTCGACTCGCCGGGCCAATGATCTTTTCAAGGCCACCGGCAACTGACTCGGAGTTTATTGCCATCTAACGCACATCCTCTTTCTTGTCTTCTGGTTGAACCTCAGGCCCTTTTGAGATATATCCCCACGGAGTCCATGGGGATATACGGTATGCTTTATCTAGATAGAGGATCCTAAGGCCAAATCCCTTCATCCTATTCCTTGTAACCTCCCGTGGTTATCTTGGAATAGTACTTTCCAGTCTCTACTGCGTCATCATGGATCTTTCTTGCATTCTGGTAACCCTTCTTTTCCATGTCCCTTATCCATCCTTCATGGATATCCCTAATTTTTTCGAACCACCTTTCCTTTTCTTTCGATGGTAAAACATAGAATTTGTGCCCTTGGCTCTTCATCCAGTTGGCGTCATTGATCGAGCCTTCGTCCAGGGTCTTGCCGCAGGCCTGGGCCAACTTCCTGCCTGTCGTATCCTCCAGTATCTTCTTTAGATCCGGAGGAAGGCTGTTCCATTTTCTGATGTTTATTGCCCCGTAAAAGGGATCACACATGAGGTCAACTATGGTATGGTACTTGGCAACATCGGTTATCTTGAAACCCCTGCACGGCGCAATTGGAAAGGCCATGCCTTCAGCCATGCCCCTTTCGAGCGCCAAGTAGGAATCCTGGGGTGTCATAGGAATGGGATTTGCACCGAGTCTTTTGAGGATCTCCCTGATCTGGGGGTTGATACCTATAATTTTCATGCCCTTCAAATCTTCCAGGGTGCGTACCATCTTCTTTACCGTATGGAGATTAAAGGTTGCACTTCCCCACTGCCATAGGACCTTGATGTCCTTGAATTCATTGCGCCACTCGGGGTATTTGTTATACATGTCCCAGGTAGTGAGGCTTGCTGCCTCGGCGCCATTGAAGATGAGTGGTGTCTGGATAACCGTATTCAACGGAAACTTTCCATGAACCCAATGACATGGAGAACCTGTCATATCTATGGAACCAGCTACCAATGCGTCGTAGACCTTTCTGGATGGAGCAATTGCGTTTGGGTTAAAGAAATGGATAACCAGTCGGCCATTGCTGAGTCTCTTGACCTCTTCTATCCACGGCAGGATAGCGTTCTTGACGGTAGGATGCTTGTCAGGGTATTCGCTTGCGTACCTCAGCTCATACTTGTCTGCCGCTAATGATGTTGCGCCAAGGGTTAAGATGGAAACAAAGACGATGAAACACCAATACAGCCACCTGGAAAGTCCTTTTTTCATTTTCTCCCCTCCTTCGATCAATAAATGAATCTCTTGTTTACACAGTACCAAGCCCTCGAGCCGGTACTGTGGGACGGCACGCTAGAGAAACCCTGTCCTACTTCGGTTCCACTGGCTTAAACAGCGGAGTTTCGGGATTATAGTCCCTGACACCTTCAACTTTCACAACCCGCTTCTCTCCGATTTCCGCTGCCCCAGGGACCCGAAATCTGGTACAATCAATGCGAGGCACAGGCCTTTCCTTTGGTCTTTCGAGCTGCGGAACCCATTCATAGGGTATCCTGTAGGCCCTGTATACCATGTTCATTTTCATCTTTTTTCCCCAATAGGGGCTGATGTATTCCCACACGATCTCGTGATCCGGAGTCACCTCAAAAATACGTCCATCGGAGCCTTCGGTAACAAGGGTGTTCCCGTTGGGCAGGCGTTGTACCGAGCTGATGAAGGGACTGTAAAACCTGTTACAATCCAGTGGAAAAAGGAATCCTGCTTCGACAGGCGTGTATTGCCATACTACATCTAAGCTAATGGGGTCCAATTCCAGGACCCTGGAATAGTCTCTCAAGGCATTATTGTGTCCGGCGGGAGAGCCGGGATTGGGTGCACCGTACCCGGCCCATCCTCCATTATCAAAAACCAGGATATTCCCCTCGCCTGGAAGTCCTCTCGGGATCATGTGGGCATGATGCTGTCCTATTATCCAGCCAAGCCTGACAAGTTGCGGGGAACAATCATATTGCGGTCCCAGTTTCCAGACGATCTTGCCGGTTCTCCTATCCGTAATGGCGGTGATATTGGTTTGGCGACCACACCATATGAGGTTATCCGGGTGAAACCTTTCGTCGCCCTGTTCATACAGCCTGTTTGGCCCGAGCAAAGAAACACAATTGGTGTGCATCCAGTCACCGAAGCCCTGAGGCTTCATTGTCGGGTTGCGGGCCAGCACATTTTTGGCCTCCTCACTGAATCCAAACTCATCGAAATGGTCGCTACATACCCACTCCCATACTATCTCTCCATCCCATGTCACCTCGATGATAACGTCATCCAATAGGGGCTTATCACTGATCTTAGGGTTTTTCAGATTCTTATGACACAGGATTATCGTATTACCTCTGTCCACCATAGGTTCCATTCCTGGGACGTAATAACCCACGGGACATCCCTCTCTCTGGAAATCATGATGCTGCCTGGCCATCCACCTGGGCTCTTCACCCGGATCTTCGATATATTCGTATTTATCGAATTTCCATACTATGTTCCCCTCCCAGTCAAGCTGCACCAGGTCTCTTTGGTCTTGATAAGCAAATTCAACCGCCCTCTCCCCGGTGCTCCCCATCACATAACCGCCGGGCAAGATTGTGTTGGGAAAGCCGTGAAGCCCTTTCCACAACTGAACCACGGCGCCATTCATATCAATAAGTGCAGCACCCGTTTCCTTTGCTTGGAAAATGGTGTAACCGTTCCAGCATCGATCAGGATCGTAGATTGTGGTTCCCGTGGGATAGACGGTTGGGTATGCCATTCTTTCACCTCCTGAGGCTCAAGACCAAGATGACCTTGAGTTTCTTTCTATTTTTTGTTGCAGCCCCCTAACCGGTTGATGCCCCCCCCTGAAGTAGAGTTGTTCTGAAATCTTTTTGGCCGTATCCTTCAACATATCTACCAGCGGTGATTCATCTTTCCAGGTTATTGCCTGTGAAAGACCTGCTGCGACTACCGCAGCCACTGGTTTTCCCTCGTAGTTGAATACTGGCACACCTACTGCATTGATACCGACATTGACTTCTTCCTTATCTATGGCAAATCCCTGCTTTTTGATTTCTTCCAACTGCCTGTGTAATACTTCCGGGTCGGTTATGGTATTTGGGGTGAGAGGTTTCAAATGACTGTTGAGTAACCCGGCCTTCATATCAGGAGGAGAGAAGGCCAGAATGGCCTTCGCACCGGCAGCCGCATGTGCAGGCCTCATGTCTCCTATAGTGCCCTTGATCCTGATCGGTCCTGGGCCCTCTGCTATGTAAGCCATTACCGCACTCTTGCCCCTTACTACCTCAAGAACAATGGTCTCTCTCAGGTTGTTTCGCAACCTGTCGATGTGGGGCTTTGCAATACTTGTCAAATTGTTGTTGAGTGATTGATGAATGGCCGTCCCAAGCTCTATTATGGCAGGGCCAAGGGTGAATTTTTTAGTGTCCGGGTCCTGTCTGACGTATCCATTTTCCGCGAGGATAAGGAGTATTCGAGAAACTGTTGCCTTGTGAAATGCCAGCCTTTTGGCGATCTCAACGGTGCCCAGTTCCTCGTTATAGGGGACAAAACAAGAAAGTACCTTGAGGGCCTTTTCAATGGAATTTAATTTTTCCTCTGCTTGTCTCATACTACAAGACTCAGTTTCAAATTATATACCTCATATGAATTTTTCATTTCCCTGTCAAGTAAATTCGACTAGCTTTTAAGACAATGTTGATTGTAACATCTCAATAGGTCAGGGTAACGGGTCTCTGGATTCCCGTTTTCACGGGAATAACGAGTGGTACAATTGCCTGTCATTCCGGCCCCGCATCTCAAGTGCGGGTCCGGAATGAGGGAAAAGGAGAATTCTTGACTTTTTACGAGTCTATCAACCTCCAATGCAGCATCGTAGATTTATGCGGGCAGACACAGCATGTTGTGCCAAGCTTCAAACTGATCCAGGACTTTCCCTTTGCTTGGATGTAAATTATCCTATCATGTTTTCGCCTGAGCAGAGAGCCTCAGCAGGTCCTGAAGAACATCCAGGATAGTCGGGAGGTGATTCGGGGCGGCGAGTGAAGCGCTGGTATTGAGGAGGTATTGCTACCTGCCTTCTACGGTGTACCAGGTAGACGTTGAATCAGAAAACACCTTTGTAACGGCCACACTGATTAGCTCTGGATCCTCATCCATTCTCAATTGATATTTGATCTTTGCCTCACAAGGAACGGGAAGTTCATCCAAACCGATTTTTCTCCCATGGAGGTCAAAAACCTGTGTATCAAGGGTTACCAGGAAATGTCGCTCAGTCACAATAATCGTATGATAGGTCTTTCCATCGATTCTTACTTCCTTGGATCTCGTCATACCCGCGCTGTGACCGGCAACGGGTTCAGAGAGCACAAAGATAAGAGCGATCAGGAAAACAAACACCCATTGTATGGCTTTATTCGAAGGATCCGTCACTGGACGAACCATAGGCCACCTCCTATCCATCACTTCTCTCGCCATGATCTTATGCCGCTCCGTATAAGAAACGCGGGGCTTAGGACATCTGTAAGGATCGTTCCGGTACTTTGTTGCACAAAGCCCGTAGCGTCCTTCTGGCTCCCCACATGGATTCCAAGGCTTGATGCCAGTCCAGAGCCCAACGCTGTCAGGTCCAAGACCTCTTGTTTTTCCTCTCCTTCGATGGTGACAGTAGTGAGCCCATCGCTGAAGGATGGCTCGTAATAGGCCGTGCCTGTTTCATAATAAACACCATAGAGGTAACTTTCTCCCCCATATCCACAAATGTCGCTACTGGGCACGAAGGAGGCGGCAAAAAGTATGCCGCCCAACAGGGAAGGCTTTTTCAATATCCTTTCTTTTGCAATTGTCAGGGACTTAATCCAACCGTCCTTGGCTCGTGCCGTATCCAGAAGGTGATACCAGTTTCCAATGCTGGTCCCGTTCAGATAGATCTCGCCATTTGTCGTGACCGTATAGTCATCCGCGTTGAGTAGGTCTGATATCTGTAATTCAAGAGAAGCGTCATAATTATGGTAATAGTCATCTCCATAAAGGCCTGATGGGGAATGGTCTTTATTAAAGAATGGATCCTTAATCCCGAAGAGATACTGGGTGTCGGCATCAGACTTATCATCGTTATTCATATATCGGCCGGTTCCACCAAATACCCACACATTGCCTAACTCATCCCGGCTTATGGCAAGGGAGGCGGTAATCGGTCTCGTGGCATCAAAGAGGGGGGAAAGCCTCCAGGGATTCGTCGTGTCCAGCGGATTGTCGGAATAGTTTCCGATATCGGACTCTATATACTTTCCCCTTCCAGCTCCCCTCCATATAGGTCTCACCAAAATAGACGGCATCAACGCTGTAGTTCAAGTCTTTGTCTATTGACACGGGTGAGCTCAGAAAAGCATTAGCCTCACCAGTCTCAAAGAGCCAGTCGTTGGTCCCGGATTTGTAAGGATTCCCTGTCTTTAAATCGACCACAAAAATGTGCCCCTCCTTTGAGCTCGTTCCATCAAAATCGGTGGGGCCCGAGCCGAAGACCGCGAACCATTTCTCTTTTACTTTGACCACTGCCGGAAATGATGTGGTCAATTCCAGGTCGGTGTACGTCCTTTCCCAGAGCAGTTTAGGGCTTCTCGGTTCGGTGATGTCGATCAAGGCATAAGTCGGATAAAAATGCCTGTCATCGGCAGCATCCGTGATATCACCATCACCATTGAAATCATCAGTGACCCGGATGTGCTTGCCGCCGAAATTCAGACCGAGGAGAAGGAACGTGCCCCAGTTATCCTCTGCGTCACTGTCTGCGTAATGGGTATCGTCAGGCAGGATCTTGGCATCAAATATTTTGGGTTTCTGGTCCACGTAGTAGACGTGGGTATAATCAGGGGATGGGAGCCATTTGAGATGCGGCAGGAGACTTTGGGGAATATAGGCCCAAAGCTCATCACCGATGCGTTCGCCGGACGGCGCACCAGAGGGTTTTTGATACTCTTTGTTGCTCTGGTCATATCGCCAGGAGGTAAAGGCATGCAGCATGCCATCATTGGCCCCCACATAGATGACCGTTTCCCTGTCTTTAAAGGCTTCGTAGTACGCCTGGTAGGATTCGTCACTATAGATGACATGATAATTGTCGGGGGGCTTTGATACCGAAACAGGCGTTGAGTGGACTATATCCCCTAGTTTCCAGACGTTGTAATCCGGTTTTCTGGATCTCGATCCTGCAATATCCACCCCCCTGATATAATCAATCAGATTGATGGATCGCTCATCATGATTCGACCCCAGGTAACTCCAAGCCGTATCATCTCTGACACCCAGGTAGGGTTTTATGGAACTCATAGCATCTGTGTGAAACCTGATCACTTCGCCGCTTGTATCAAAGGGATCACCGGTGCTGTCATCCACCAGGCCATCATTATCTTTGTCGATGTAGGTGAAGATTTTCCTGTCGTTTGCATCCCTTTCTGAGAGTAACGACCCCGCCTCCCACAGGGGATATATTTCGTCCAGGCCCATGATCACATAGTTATCATCACTCTCTATATCCGGATAGGGGTTGCTCGCGCTCACGCTAAACTTCTTCACCTTGACATCACCGCTGCCCTCATCCATAAAATAGACGAGTACATTGTCCACTGTAACGTCCAGCGCCATGTCCTGGTCCGTATCCTCCCGCAGGTATCCATAGGGATCCACCCAGAGAGACTGAAGATACCCGAACCAGCGATATTCCTTGAGGTTCTTTGTTATCAGGGGACGATAGTATGCCTGAACCAGGTTCCCCTCCCCTTCTCCGCTAGTGGCCAGCACGGAAACAGCCGTACCCGAAGCGGCCCGTTCCAGGATATCGTTCACTGCCTGGAGAATCTTGGCCTCCAACTGATAGCCGTTGTCAGCCCTGTAGTATGTATCCGGGTCACCGTCACCGTTTGCATCCCATTCTTCCGTCAGATCGGGACCCGTCGTCCCGTTCTTCTCGACGTAACCGCCGTTCCTCGCCGCGTCTCTCAGCAGTCGCTCTGCGTTGGGATCGTCTCCGAAGGCATAGATGGTATACAGGATGAGGTTCTGATCACCGTCTAAGTCAGGGCGAAGGTCGTTGATACGGGCATAGAGGGCGATATCATCCAGATAGTCTGACCCATGGTCAGGAAAGCTCCCCGGGTCATTACCATCCCCGTCATAATCCTTGAGGGCGTCGGGAATCATCATATCCATGGTTGACATACCGTCTGTCAACAGAAGGACAAAGCTCTTTGCGCAGTGGATAAACTGCGTCCCATCATAGTAGGGATCATCTCCCAAATTCTCATTGGGTACGACATTATTGGGATAGTGAAGGCCGTCTTGAACATCTTCCTGCTTGAAATACTGCGTAGCCACGTAATAGGTCTCGGCCAGGGGCGTCCAGGTGTCGCATGCCGTGTTCTGAAGATCCGTGATCAGTGACGGCATGTTTGTGCCGATGGTGCTTGCGATGTAACCTCCGCTCTCACCTTTGCCCGTACCATAGTTGAAGAACATGTTCCCCCATCTGGCTTTGTCCCCGATCTTCTGCAAGATGCCTGCAAGATTGCCGTCCACAAAGTTGTAGGCCTCGTCGGGGTATTTGTTCATATCCTTGTCGACCCTGATCACATAGGTGTTACCATCCACGTAGAAATTACCACCATCAACGAGATAATACTTCTCTGCCGTATCGTCGAAGGGCGTGACGCCGTCCGTATCCACGTATGCCTTGGTAAAATCGTATCCTGTCTCCGAAGGGGCTTCACCGATGTTTGTTTGATTTCCCGTGCCCTGCCTCGATGTGGCCAATCCCCCCATGAGGACCTTTCGCGCCACATCTATGCGCCGCATGGTCAGCCAATTGAGAAAGTTACCATCCCACTCCCCGTTTTCGTCCCTTACAAAGATGTTACTACCATAGCGGTATTTCTCATAGGGTTCAAAATAGCCGTAGTATTTCGTATTGTGATCATAGGGGCCGTTGTAGGCCTGGAGATTCATGCTGGCGGAATTATCGAGAATGATCATTATGTTAGGCGCTACGGTACTTAACTGGAAGATGGGGTAAGAGGTATAGGTAGAGATGGAAGGCTCTGAGGCCGCCACCTGCGCTGTAAGCAGGGAAAATGGCATAAAAAGGCACAAAAACAATATCCTTTTAAGTCCGCTCTTTTTCACGGCTTACAACCCCCCCGCAACGCCGATAACTTTTCTATACACGGCACTTATGTTGGACAGGGTTTGGCTAGGACCTTCACCCAGGGAATCCATTTCATAGTAGATAGCCACCCCTCCGGAAGAACCGCCACCAACCCCTTCTGCCCCGCTGGCGAACTCGGCACTTCGGCCTGCCAAGGTTTCCTGGCCGAGGCGCCTAACATCCACGTCTACATTGTACCCGTCAAGAACAAACCGTATATCGCGAGAGAGATCGTAGGAATCAAAACCCATAATTTCGCTGTAAAATGTTCCGTCACTCCCTAGGTAAGTGACACCCGTTACGTCCGGCTCGGCGCCGGTTTCAAAACACTCGGAGATAAGCTTTGGTGCGGAGTAAACGCCGCTGTCAGCATTGTAGAAAGCGATCTTATGGAATTTTTCATTTCCGGCTATCTGGATCTCGATTTCCGTGGTGGTGGTTGCGGATATTCCAATCAACGTGAGAATGGCTAGCATAAGAAGGAGTACGATCATGACCGAACCTTCTCTGTTCAAGATCTGCCCAAATAGACGTTCCATAGCTTACCCCTTTCGATCATTTCATCCGAGGCACGACTCGTTGAACGGAAACCTCCCGCAGGGCCCCCCGATCCACCCAGCTTACGGTAATCTTGATTGTCTTGGTATCATTGAGCGGGGAATCATCTATGACATTCCATCCTATTGAATAACCGATGGGAGGATTGGGATCCGTGTGATTGCCGGCGGATAGGTCTGAGTGGTCAAAGGACAGTGCCAAAAATTTTTCCAAGCGGTCCGCTGCCAGGGACGTGGCTTCCGTGACACCACTGGCAAAGGCATTGCCCCTAATGGATGAAACCTGCATGGAGGCCAAGGAAAGCAATCCGATCGTTAAGATGGAGATCGCGATAATCACCTCTATGAGGGTAAAGCCCTCTTCCTTCTTGGTCCTAATCCGCTTTCCTGACTTCCCTTGACTGTTCATTCTTCTTGCTTCCATGGCTATTACCCCTTAGTCAACACCCAAGTTTCGGCATTTCACCTCGACCGTCAAAAACTTCCTTCGGAAGTGATCCCCGCCGGAAGAAAATATGGTGGTACCCTGCTGATTCTTATAATCGGTGGTATTTCTATATCCTCTATCAGGGTCCTGCGTTCGGGCCACGAGAGATATCTGTATCGATCTTATCTCTGAAAGTATTGAAGTCGGGTTCCGATCTTCGTCAAGATATAAAAAATTCAAGGCATCTATGTTTTCGGCCAAGGTCTGTAGGCCCGTACCGTTTACATCGTTTCGCCGCAAATCCTTATCTCCGTCACCATCGCTATCAGAAAGGAGATAGGTAATATCTTCATTGGGATCCTCCGTGTCGCCATCCGGACTCCCTGTCCCGGAATCGTCCGTGATGTCCAGTGTGATTCTGATCAAATCGGCACTGGCCACCTGAATCCCCGCACCAGCAGCACCCATCGGATCATATCCAGCCATCCTGATCTCCCTTTCCATGAGATAAAGGCCTGCCCGCAAATTTTGCTGCATTGCATTGACCTGTTCCTGGGTCAAATAGGAGCTTTGCTGAGACTGAAAAGAAGAAAAGACGCTTGTCAGAATGACGCCTGACATGATCATGGCGACCAGGAATTCAGCGATGGTAAAGCCGTGATTGGATGTTCTGATACTCATCGTCTTAAGGCCCCTTTGCTTGATCCATAAGGGTACTAGTTTCATGTGCGCTTCTGGGGACTGATTCAGTTTCTTTTCGGTCGTATAATCTTCCGCAAAATACATACCAAAACCCAAGAAACGGGATGTTATTTAATAATTTCACTTAGTTATAAAATGTTTCATTCATCCGGCGCCTCAAAAAAATGTATACAAAAAAATACGCTGATTATAAAAATTTACATTCTCTTTAATAATACAGAAGAAACGATATCATAAGGGGCCAAATCCACCTTTCGTTGTCATAAGGTGCTTGTTTTGTCTTTAATAGGCGCCTCCTTAGTTTACTTTGGCCTATCATCTCGTTTTTGCTCTTTCTATGACATTACTCCTAATAGTATGCTTTAATATGTCAAATTAAGTGCCAATCCTTTCAATTGTGTCCCTTCTGAGCTTCTTCCCCTCATCTCCAAGGATATCCAGGTCAAGCGCTTCATAGTGGAGAGTCCGCGGATCGTGCTGGTCAAGGGCAAGAGCGGCCAGACCAACTGGGAGGGCATAGCAAAGAAGCCCGGGGAGGTCGCCCCCAAGCCCGAGAAGAAAAAGGCGCCGGAGGGCGCACCCGGCAAGGGCCTACCCATAAAAGGTCTTGCAGTGGGTGAGTTTGCCGTTACAAATGGGACCCTCCTCTGGATTGACCATAAGAAAGGCGAGCGCAAAGAGATTACCGACCTGAATGTGCGGCTTCAAGACGTCTCTCTTGACCGGCCGATCCGTCTTGTCCTGACGGCCATGCTGGACGGCCGCCCCATAGAGCTAAAAGCAAAGGTGGGTCCGGTGGGCAAAGAGCCTGGGAAGGGGACATTACCATTGGACATCACCCTTAAGGCCCTGAAAGAACTGCAGATGGCCCTCAAGGGCAAACTCGTCGATCCGGCCACAAATAAGCAGTTCGATCTGGCCGTCCAGATTTCCCCGTTTTCACCCAGAAGCCGCATGGCATTTTCACCCTTCGGTAATATCCCGACTTCAATCCCCTTTGGCTGGCTGCGGGCCCTGACGGGGGCTCTAGCCAATAGAATTTGGGGTGCTACGATCTTCCTGAATGTATGCCCCGGGGTTATGATATCGAGAGGGATGCTTCTGTTCTTAATGTTTTCTGGGTTTACCCCCTCGAAAACGAAAATGCCCCTCTCTCGTCCATTATGAATATAGACCGTTTTGTTCCAGTCTACAGCCAGATCACTCTGGGTAAGGTTTTTCACCTCCAGGCGAAAGGAGACATAGAAGGAGTGTCCTTGTTTAAGGGGTTCCAATTTGGCTTGGAAATACCTGCCAGAGACCATCCCTGACACAGGTTGGCTTGTCCAAATCATTTTCGCGGGCGCACATCCCAGGGTCGTCACAAGGACTAAACCCGCCAGGAGGCCCATCACCCTACGTGCCGATATTTCTTTCATGATTACCCCCATCTGTTACAACCTTTATAACAAAGAGCCCTGCCAAAAACATATTCTATTAAATCGCTCGCAGTCTGACAACATAGGGGCAGGCCGAAATACGGGACCACCGAGGCGCAGTAATCCATTGTAGTACTTCTGCCAGATCAAGAGAAAAAAGGTGTTAATGTAGAAGGCATCCATAAGCCATTCTGATCCTGCCCTTGTTTGAGCCTCTTTTTTTTGACATTCCCCTTTGCTCGATATGTGGGGGCTGCCACATTGACCCTCTTGTTTTAGACGATCCGCCCCAGGGGCAGACGCAGGAGCTTCACGGCGTTGTTCCTATAAAGCTTCTTCTTTTCCTCCTCGTCCAGTCCCATCTTTTCCACGGCTGCAATGGTGTCACGAATCAGGCGCCTGCCGTTCTGGTTGTCAAAGGGCATGTCCGTGGCAAATACCATCTGGTCCAATCCTGCAAAGGCCTTTCCGCACAGAAGCGCGGCAGTGTTACCGTTGGTGGCCGTGTCGTAGAAGAACCGGCGGTAGTAGACAAGGGCATTGTCCTTCAGGTATATGTCCCTGTGTCCCATCCTCATCTCGTTAAAATCGTCGTTCCAGTCCAACCTGCCGGCAACAAAGGGGATCATTCCGCCGCAGTGGTGTGTGACTATCTTTAGTTCGGGGAGCCTCTCCATCACTCCTCCATAGACAAGGCGTGTCATTGCAAGGGCCGTGGAATAGGGCCAGCCCAGCTTGGTCCATACCCGGTACTTTGAGATCTCTTCGCCCTCGTAGTCAGGCGTTGTCATCTCTCTCAGGGGATGGATGAAGATGGGGCGATCGAGCTCCACCATCTTTTCATAGATGGGCATAAACTGCGGGTCATCCAGGGGTTTCCCACAGACGTCCGCGTGGAATTCCACCGCCCTGAGCCTGAGATCCTTGATCGCCCGCTCTGCCTCTTCCACCGCGGCATCCACGTCCGTCAGGGGGAGACAAGCGATGCCTGCTGCAAAGCGCCCGGGATACTTATGGACAAGCTCTGCAAGCTCGTCGTTGGCTATGCGGGCCAACTCCACGGCCACGTCGGGCGGTGCAATAGAGTATATGGGTGGTGATGCTATTGATATCACCTGTATGTACTCGTCAAATTCGTCCATCACCCAAAACCTTGTATCCAGGTCCAGGAGCGAAGGGACGGTCTTTGCGTAGCGAGCCGTATTCAACTTGGGATCCCTGCCCTTTACCTTCTTCTCCACTCCCTCCTGGTATTTCCTGGGCAATATATGTGTGTAGGCGTCAACGATCATGGTTCCTTCCTCCTGATTTACAAGCTGATGGCTCTTTTATTATATTTATCCCTGCATGTCCACCTTCTTTTACTCGGGTTTTGAGCCCATCGGCTATCTTGGGCGTTCGCCTCCATTCCTCAGATCCTTTGCGGTACCCATGGCTGAACCGTATTCTTTCGCACGAATGAGCGGTGTCCGATTGACAGCCGAAGCCTTTGCAAATAGGATGCGGGTACAAAACCCTGAGGAGGAATACTTATGCCACCTACAATTTTCCCGACCGGAGTCACCATCTATGACCCGGACAAGGCCCATAACTGCTACGTCCTCTTTGACGGCAGGGACGGCCGCTCTTACCTTATCGACATGAACAGCAATGAGGTAAACACGTGGCCTTACAAGGGATTCCCCACCGAGATGATCGATCCGGCCTTCAATGAGGGCA
>JAFDHB010000152.1 GCA_019308985.1 Deltaproteobacteria bacterium
AGTGATGTGGAACCTTCGCCCCTGGATGAAGAGCTGGTTTCACCCGGCCCGGATATCCCGGAGCTGAGTGAAGTGGATGTGGTGCGCCATTACACCAGACTTTCTCAATGGAATTTTTCTGTGGACACAGGCATGTATCCTCTGGGGTCCTGTACCATGAAATACAATCCCAAGTTGAATGAATGCCTGGCAGGCCTTCCGGGTTTTTCCAGGGCGCATCCGCTGCTCCCCGGCTCCCTGACCCAGGGGGCCCTGAAGCTGATGAAAGAGCTGGAGCGTTTGCTGGCGGAAATCACGGGCATGGACGCCGTGTCCCTGCAACCGGCTGCCGGCGCACAGGGAGAACTGACCGGTATGTTGCTGGTACATGCCTACCACAAAAACAAGGGCAGGCCCCGGGGCAAAATCATCGTTCCAGATACGGCACACGGGACAAATCCTTCCAGTGCGGCCCTTTGCGGATATCGCCCGGTCCGGGTGGATTCAGGGGAAAAGGGCATATTGAGGTCGGAGGCGATCCTCGATCTTATGGACGAGGATACGGCCGGGATCATGGTCACCAACCCCAATACCCTTGGCCTCTTCGAGGAAAACATAAGGAAGATAGCGGAGATCGTTCACTCCAAGGGAGGGCTGGTATACTGCGACGGTGCAAACATGAACGCCTTAATGGGTATAGTGGACATGGGAAAGACAGGGATAGACATCCTGCACCTGAATTTGCACAAGACCTTTTCAGCCCCCCACGGCGGAGGGGGTCCTGGTGCCGGCCCTGTATGTGTAAAGGAATATTTAGAGCCCTTTTTGCCCGTACCCAGGGTCATTGAGAAAGAAGGACGCTATGAGCTATCAGAAGATTATCCAGACTCCATAGGCAAGGTCCATGCCTTCTATGGGAATTTCGGTGTGATGATCAAGGCCTACTGCTACATCAGGACGATGGGGGCAAAGGCGCTGAAGAAGGCGAGCCAGCTGGCTGTGTTGAATGCCAACTACATCAAAGAAATGTTGAGGGAGACCTATCACCTTCCCTATGACAGGCCATGCATGCATGAGTGCGTGTTTTCCGACAAGTATCTGAGGGGATACAAGGTGACCACCCTTGATTTTGCAAAACGCCTCATGGATTACGGTTTTCACCCCCCCACGATCTATTTCCCCCTGGTGGTCAGCGGCGCAATCATGATAGAGCCGACAGAGACCGAGTCCAAGGAGGACCTGGACCTGTTCATAGAGGCCTGCAAATCAATAGCCAAGGAGGCCCGGGAGAACCCGGAACTGCTCCGGGACGCGCCCCAGGTCTCCAAGAGACGAAGGCTTGATGAAACTCGTGCTGCAAGGCAACCCTGCCTTGCGGGATGAGAGGCTGTTGCCCGAATCTTTTTCGCTGGACCAAGTTATGGTAAAAGAAGATAGGCATCATGGTTTTTGCTGTTATGGTCCCTGGGGGTCTTTTCCCAAGGCTCAATCAAATTCCTCCCAGGCACGTATAAGGGCACCAAACAGTTAACCCAAGGTCACAGTAACCCCAAGAGATTATCTCTACCGAAGCCTCCATCTCTCCCCCCTATTGAGGGCCTCCTATGAGGACAATGGGGGCGTAAGAATAGCTCAGGAGCGATATTGAGCCTTGGGAAAAGACCTCCTGGGACCATCGATCGTCATGGATCAGGCTTTGGGCAACAGGGGGATGAGAATTGACATGGAGCGAAAAAAATGGACTCTTTTGGAGCTTGGTACAGTGGAGTACAGGGATGCGTGGGATCTCCAGTCCAGGCTCGTGGAGGCAAGGAAGGGAAGGGCCCTTGACAGGGATATCGTACTCTTCCTGGAGCACCCACCTGTTTTTACCCTGGGGCGAAGAGGGGGCCATGGCAACCTGAGGGTCTCCGAGTCTTTTCTCGAGGAACGGGGTATACCCGTCATCCACGTGGAAAGGGGAGGGGACATCACCTATCACGGACCCGGACAGCTCGTGATTTATCCAATAGTTGACCTGAAGGCTCTGGGTCTCGACGTAAGCGGATACGTAACGCGGCTTGAAGAAGTGATGATCAGGACGGTGGGGGACTTCGGCGTCATGGCCGAAAGGGATCCGAAGAACAGGGGGGCATGGGTTGGGGGTAATAAGATCGGCAGCATTGGAATCGCCATACGACATGGTATCACGTTCCACGGCCTTGCCCTTAACATAAACACGGGCCTTGCCCCGTTCACGTGGATTCATCCTTGCGGGCTCCAGGAGATCGAAATTACCTCCATCGAAAGGGAGCTTGGCTCAGGGGTTTCCATGGAGGAAGCCTTTAGAAGGGCAAAATACAACATGGAGGAAGTCTTCGGAGTTGAGCTGGTAAGGGTGGATATCCAGGATATGCGTTCAATGGTACCTGATCCGGCGGCCAAGAAAGCTTTTGATTGAGGATAGGTTGACCGGCTACCATGGTAGATATGGAATCCTGCCGGAAACGGTCACAGTGGGGGGACTTGTCATGAAACGGTACATGATCCTTTTTTCCATAGGAAAGGACAGGCCCGGTATAGTGGAGGATGTATCGAGCTTTCTCTTTGAAAGGGGGGCGAATATCGAAGACAGCCGTATGGCCACCTTAGGAGGCAGGTTTTCCCTGATGACCCTTTTCTCCTGCACTGAGGCGGCGGCAGAGCGGATAAGAGCTGAAAGCCATGTCTTGATGGAAAAGGGCCTGGAGTCCTCCTTCTATGATGCAGAGGACCCTTCCGGTATTCCCAAGGAGCCCGCCCTTCCGTTGAGGGTGGAGGTGACGGCCATGGACCATCCGGGGATTGTGAGAAAAGTGGTGCATGTACTCAGGAGGCATGGAGCCAATATCATGTCACTCAATACAGAAGTAAAAAGGGCGCCCCTTTCAGGAATGCCCCTCTTTGATCTTGACCTGGAGGCAGAGATCCCGGTAGATACCTCTATCGCCCGGTTGAAGCAAGACTTGACGGATCTGGCCTCCGAGGAAAACCTGGATTTGAGGTGTACGTCCAAGACGTGACCGTGGTTCCGCCTGCCCTGGTAGTTAGATCTCCAGCCTAGTCATTTCTACCGGAGCAAATAGCGGAGGTTTGTCAAGGGATGCAAGTCGGTCTCATTGAGCGTCTGAACGTTCTCTGGCGCCCCATATATCCTTACCTGGCAGAATGGGTTTGCCGGTTGTATGAAAAGGAACAAGGCTGGATGCTCGAACTGGGGCCGTTTTCTGGAGGGATAAGTGATGCAGTGCTGGACCGCCTTGAGGGCATGAAAACGATGTGCGTAACGCCTGAGAAGGCAGTGATTACAGGAATTAGAGTTCAATTCCGCGAGGGGATCAACTGCGTTGCAGGGGCCATGGATCGTCTACCCTTTCCAGATGGGTCTTTTGACATGGTCATATCCAGGGGGGCGTTTTTCTTTCTGACCCCTGAAATTCTACAGGACGTCTACAGGGTCTTGAGATCAGGTGCCCTGGCCCTGTTGGGGGGCGGCTACGGACCTCTTACACCTGAAGGGGAGATACGAAAGATCGCAAGGGAGTCCAAGGAATTGAACTACCGCCTGGGCAAGAAATGGATTGGTAGAGAAAAACTGGAGGAATTGATCAGTGATTCCGGGATTGGAACAGGCTGGGAGATCATTGAAGAGGGGGGGCTCTGGTTGCTATTGCGCAGGAATTGAGGTAATAGAGAGCGGAGTTGAATCCAAAACAGAACAGTAGAAAGGAATCTTTATGACGAAAATTGCGGAAAGGGTCTATTTCATAGCCGGACGGGACGAAGCGATTCCCGATTCACACGTGTACATAATAGGAGATCCTGATTCCAAGGACCTCTCGATGGTAGACGTAGGCCTTGTGGGTAAGGGCGATTACAAGGTGAAATCGCTAAACGGCCTGGGGGTGGAGAAAGAGGACATAAAGCGGGTGATAATGACCCACACCCACATGGACCACATCGGGTGCCTGCGGGAAATAAGATCCCGCATGCCATGGGTGGAAGTGTGGATTCACAGGGAAGAGGCCGAACCCCTGGAAGAGGGAGACGAAAGAACCGTTTACGGTATGGAGATGTTCCGGAGCATGTGCGAAGCCCAGTACGGCCTCAAGCCGGGGGATTTCCGCATGGACGTGGACAGGAAGCTGGAGGACGGAGAGATCCTGGAAATCGGAGGCATGTCCTGGGAGGTCTTGCACGTGCCCGGCCATTCCTGCGGCAGCATCGCACTTTACAATCGCCAGGGAAAGATACTCATCCCTGGAGACGTGGTCTATGCTGACTACGCCATCGGCCGGTTCGATCTTCACAACGCGGATGGTTCGGTGCTCAAGGATTCTTTGAAGCGGTTGGCGGAACTGGAGGTGGATATCCTGTTGCCGGGACACAACCGTATTGTCAAAGGCCTCCCTCCGGGATATATCCTTGAAACCTTGAGGCAGTGGGAACCATACCTTAACTGAAACTGATCAGTCGGGGTCAATTCGGTCCACTTTACCACCTTCGTGACGAACCTAGATCCAGGGGCCTCCTGTTGACGCCCATATCCTTTGGGGCAATCCTGGGGGCATTAGCATAGACTGTTAAAGGCACATTATTGCCATCCCTTAAAGGCTGGGAAAAGGGGAGTGACCAAACCCTGGATACACCAGGGGGGATTGGTCCGCCTGTTGTTACGAAGCAGGTATTGTGCTATAAAGGGTTCCACTTTCGGCATGGACTAAAAGGAGTGAACTATGGAGATCAAATGATCAAATGCAAGACCGTGGAAAAGGACCAAATGAAACCCAAACCCACTGATGAATCCAAGCTGGGTTTCGGAGACATCTTCACAGACCACATGTTTCTGATGAACTATAAAAAGGGGAAGGGGTGGTTTGACCCGAGAATTGAGCCTTACGGGGATCTCTGCCTTGACCCGGCGGCCATGGCCCTCCATTACGGCCAGGAAATATTCGAGGGTCTGAAGGCCTACCGCGGCAAGGACGGGGGGATATACCTTTTCAGGGCAAGGGACAATTTTGAGCGGCTCAACAGGTCGGCAGCAAGGGTCTGCATGCCGGGGGTGGATATCGACGTGGCGATGGAAGGGATGAAAAGGCTGGTGCTCTTGGAACAGGACTGGATTCCCCACAGCGAAGGCACTTCCCTGTATATCCGTCCAACCATGTTGGCCACGGAGCCTCACCTGGGCGTAAGGCCGGCGGAGGAGTACCTCTTTTTTATCATCGTGCTCCCGGTAGGGGCCTATTACAAGGAGGGACTGAACCCGGTAAAGATCTACGTCGAGGATAAATACGTACGGGCAGCGGTAGGTGGTACGGGGGAAATCAAGACCGCGGGAAATTACGCGGCCAGCCTCCTTGCGGCTGAAGAGGCAAAGAAAAAGGGTTTCACACAGGTCCTTTGGCTGGATGCAGCCGAGAGAAAATATGTGGAAGAAGTGGGAACAATGAATATGTTCTTCAGAATCGGTGAAGGGGTGATCACGGCTCCCTTGACGGGGAGTATCCTGCCGGGTATCACGAGAGATTCGGTAATCACCATCCTCAAGGACTGGGGCGTCAAGGTATCGGAAAGATCCTTGAGCATTGATGAAGTGATCCATGCGGCCGAGGACGGAAGTCTCAAGGAGGCCTTTGGCACGGGTACTGCCGCGGTCATCTCACCGGTAGGACAAATAACATACAAAGACAAGGACTACATCGTGGCAGGGGGAGAGATGGGGAAACTCTCCCAGAGACTCTACAAAGAGATAGTTGCCATTCAGTATGGAGAAAAAGAAGACCCCCATGGGTGGAGAGAGAGAATCAACTGAAGGAAGATAGCGGGACGAAGGTCAAAGGGCGGCACGAGAGTATCAGACCGGAGGAGCAATGGTACCAACTATCCAGTGGCAGGACAACAGGGTAAGGATGATCGACCAGCGGAAGCTGCCCCATAGGGTTGAATGGTATACCTGCAAGGGTTACAAGGACGTTGTCCGAGCCATTGAGAGGATGGTAGTGAGGGGGGCTCCGGCGATAGGTATAGCCGCTGCAATGGGTCTGGCCCTGGGTGCCGCCTCGATAAGAGATAAGTCCTACTCCCGGTTCCGGGGCAAGTTCCAGCGGGTGGCAGGAGAAATGCTCAAGGCCAGGCCTACGGCTGTGAACCTGCGCTGGGCGGTAGAGAGAATGACCAGAATAGTGGACCGGATGGTAGAGCACTCCGTTGAGGCGATCAAGGAGAGACTGGAGGAAGAGGCTGAATCGATTCTGGCCGAGGATATTGAAATAAACAAGAAGATCGGTAAGAACGGTGCGAAGCTTATTCCCAAGGCTGCGACCATACTCACCCACTGCAATGCAGGATCCCTGGCAACGGGAGGTTTTGGAACCGCCCTGGGGGTTATCAGGGCAGCCAGGGAGGCAGGGAAATCCGTGAGTGTCATTGCGGACGAAACAAGGCCATGGCTTCAGGGGCTCCGATTGACCGCGTTCGAGCTGATGGAGGACGGAATTCCTGTCCAGGTGATCGTGGACAGTGCGGCGGGATATTTCATGCAGGCAGGGAAGATAGACCTCGTAATCACGGGGGCGGACAGGATCGCTGCCAACGGTGACGTGGTAAACAAGATAGGCACATACCAGCTTGCAGTCCTGGCAAAGGAGAACCGGGTTCCCTTCTACGTGGCCGCCCCCATCTCGACCATTGACCTTGATGTTGGATCCGGGGATCAGATCCCGGTGGAGGAAAGGGATCCAAAGGAGGTGAGCCATTTTGGGAAGCGGATGATAGGCCCGAAAGGGGTCAAGGCCTTGAACCCGGCCTTTGATGTTACTCCGGCAAGATATGTGAGTGCTATAATAACGGAAAGGGGTGTTATCAGACCGCCTTTCAAGAACGGGATAAGAAAAATTACAAGAAAGTCTTAAAAGGAGGCTTGACCTCCTGCCGATATTGACATATACTCCGCCCGCATTACCTTTAGGCGCTAGCATCGCAGCTTACTAGAAATAGATCAAGCATCAAAAATTGAATAGAAAGGGGTTGGGAACTTCAAGGCTTAACCTAAAATAGAAAGGGGGTGAGGAAATTGTATTCCTTGCTTGACCTTGTCCTCATAGACCTCTATGACTGTGAACGCGAGAAGCTTCTCGACGTGGAGCAGATCAGGGACGGGATGCTGAGGGCAGCGAAGCTTATGGGCGCGGAGATCATCGGGGAGTCCTTTCACGCCTTCAAGCCATGGGGAGTGAGTGGCACCGTTACCATTGCAGAATCCCATCTCGCAGTTCACACGTGGCCTGAATATGATTTCGCGGCTGTGACCTTTGAGACCTGTGGGGAGATGATGGATCACCGGAAGGCCTATAGGTACCTCGTAGATTTCTTTGGGTCAAAAAACCCAAAGATTACTCATCAAAAGAGGGCTTTTATGGATTCCACGGAAAGACCCGTCTACTACAAACAGGAAGCGGGTTGACTGACTACAATTAGAGCAAACGCCGGCTTGGGCGGTTCTTTTCCAGTTGTCTCTACCTTTTTTCACGCCACCAGGCTGCTCAGCACGCAGCAGGAGGGAGAAGTTCACCCTTTTTCCTTCCTTCCATAACTTCCCGACAATTTGTCGTTAATTCAATACCATAAGGGTCGTTTCTCCAAAGTCCGGTTCTTGTTTCGGAGGGGCGATTTGACTGTTAGCCCCGCACCAACAAGTGCCCTTGCAGCTTGATTCCCAGAATAGGCGGGCCTTGGCTTCATGGGTCCAATCCGAGGCCCAGAGGAAGGACCATCTCAACATGAGGGGACTTTACACTTGACTCACAAGACAAGGTCTCCTATGGTTTTCCCAAAAACTAAACAGGATTCCTACTAACCTGAAAAAAATAACCCGGATAACAGAAGAGACCTTTGAACAGGTCCTGCTCTACCTTGAGACCTACCCTGTAGCTGACTTCAAAGATGTCACCTTCATAGACCCTTACGGAATGCTTGGACTTCTTGTGATTGGGCAAGTACTTGGAGGAGAGGGAAGAGGAAAAGTTCTCTTTCTTCCTGAATCGGAAGAAGTTCTCAAGTACTTGGAAAGAATGAACTTCTTTCGCTTTGCCAAGAAGTATTTCGGGCTTGAGTCTTTCGAATCATTGATGGCGGAAGGATATCTGAGAAGTCCTCATTCGGACGTCTTGCTTGAGATTACGCCAGTTGAAAAGTCGGATGATATTCATTTCATAGTGGGAAGAGTAAAACAGCGTGCCCATGCGATACTGGCGAAGCACCTCCGTTATGACAAAAGGGCTATAGACGGCTTTATGGTATCCCTTTCAGAGGTGTGCCAGAACATCATTGAACATAGTGGGGGTATGGGGTTCGTAGGGATACAGAAGTACCGGTTTCAGGGTATGGGGAAAAACGTGGTCAAGATTGCTGTTATGGACACCGGCATTGGGTTCAGAGAGTCTTTATCAGAACGATTTACCTTGAAGAGTGATCTTCAATCCATAGAAAAAGCCCTGCTTTACGGTGCATCACGATATGCAGACGAAGGGAGGGGACACGGGCTGGCGGCTGTCAGGCGGTTTGTCAATCAATGGAAGGGAAAACTTTCCATCCGATCCGGGACCGCAAAATTATCTATCGTACCTGAATGGGCCTGGGGTAAAAACAGAGAAGATAACCTGAGACCTTTTCCCGGTGCCCAGATCAATATCTTACTTCCGGAAATTTGATTCTTTCGTGTTTTTTTCTTGACAATCCGCTTATCTCATGATTCAATTGGTTCAATTGAACAAATTACTCCTTGACCGGACTCCTTGTCTTAGGAAGCGGTACCATAGGGCAATGCAGAGAGAAGGCCTAGATAACTCTGAGGAACTCAAATGGGGTCAAATTCAGCTTAGATTACCTTTCAGGGCTGGGAACAATTTGGACATTAGAGTCAGGAACATAGCTTCTTCTCCGAAGCGTGGTGGGTCGAGTGATATTGACGCAAAGCCTTATCTCAAAGATTTGGGCATTGAGATAGTGGAAAAGCGATTGCCCATACAATTCACGTCAAATTTTGGTGAACACGTTCACAGGTGGGCTCCGTATATCCAAGGTTTTTCTGCCTCCTTTGTACAATCAACGCTTGAACTCTACCGGGAAGAGTACAGGTCTCCCCTTGTTCTTGATCCTTTCGCTGGTTGCGGGACAGTACTTGTTCAGGCGAAATTGAATGGCTATGAGTCCGTAGGGACTGAACTAAACCCGTTACTTACAATTTATCTCTGATACAAAAGTCAATTCGTGGGATGTTGACCCCGCGTTCCTGATGGAATTCTTCTTATCCATTGCAAGAACTACAAGAGCAACTGCCCCGCAGTTCCTCAAATCCGAGAAGCAATTCAACAAAGGGGTTCTGAGAAACCTGGAATTCCTCAAGGGCGGCATTGACAGTCTTCCTTCAGACACTGACAAGCAAAAAAAAGCAAAGAACCTTATTCTTCTTGCCTTTTCATCAATCCTGATCGATTGCAGTAACCTAAAGAGAAGCCCTTGTCTCGGATATGCAAAGAACAAGAAAGTTCCGGATGAACTCCCATGGGTATTAATGGAGATAAAAATCAAAGAAATTTGTGAGGATTTGGTGGTGCTTCAGACCAGATTCAAGGAGAACATTTCCATAGAAAACAAAACGATCCTCGCCAATGCAATGGAATACGAACACAAGGGAAAGTTTGATCTCATTATCACCTCTCCTCCATATATGAATGGCTTGGACTATGTAATGAATTATAAAGTCGAGATGGCTTGGCTTGGATATACGAAAGGGTCGATGGACGCAAAGAAAATAAAAGATAGTATGGTGGTATGCGACAACGTGTCAAAAGGCTTGGTTAGGGAGTTTGCTCAATCCAACCACAGATATACAAACGATTGGCTCGAAGAGATAAAGTCGAGTATAGCAGAGAACATAGAAAGAAGAGGAAATTATAGAAGGAAGGATATGCCTCATATAGTACACAAATACTTCGATGATATGTACAAGGTTATGAAAAACGTCATCCAATCTCTCAAACCGAAAGGGCGTTTTATTTTGGTGGTAGGCGACAGCTTAATTGCAGATGTCTATGTCCCTACTGATTTGCTTCTGGCAAGAATGGGGAAAGAGCTTGGGCTTACTATAGAAAGCATTGGGAAGGCTAGAAACAGGCGTTCCGGTCAGGTGAGGAGCTATCGTCTGAGAGAAACTATTTTGACTCTAAGGAAGGAGTCAGGGCAATAAGTGGATGAACAACAGATAGGATACATCCAAGTACCTAAGAATTCTAACGGCATCACCCGGTCAAAGACGACATTCTTGTTACGGGCATGGCTTCTTGACCGGTCACTGAAACAGCTTGAGAGAATAAATCGAAATGAGTGGGGGGAAGGGCAAAGATGACTAAGTATGATCTTCACAAACTACTCAAAGAAGAGCTGAAGAACGGCTCGACTGATCTTGTCACGAGGCCATCAGGCCAAGTGATAAGGGATCGTGTGGAGAGGGAAATCGCCAAGGAGAGGAACGGAAGTGTGATAGCCCTTGATTTCTCGGGGATAGGGGTTGTTGACTACTCGTGCGCTGATGAGATCGTGGCCAAACTCATATCGAGGCTCTTAGGCGGTGAATATGGGGATAGGTATATTATTTTGACCGGTGTCGACGAAAACCAGGAAGAGAATATCGAAGTGGCCCTTGAGAGAAAAGGGCTAGCTGCAATTACGGAAAGAAGGAATGGAGAGAAAACTCTGCTGGGAACCCTCAATAACTATCTCAAGGAGACGTTGAATCTGGTGCTGGAAAGGGGGGAGATTACTGCTAAGGACCTGTCCAGGACAATGGATCTTGAGGCAAATACGAGCGGTACAAGACTCCTGAACCTGTACAAAAAGCGGCTCGTAAAAAGGAAGGAAAAGAAAGGAGATGGCGGAAGACTATTGGTCTATGAAAGCATTTGACAAGGGGCAAGACCCGGGAGGGATTCTTATTTCGTCGGTTTATTAGACGGGGAGATGCTTGCCTTGAGAACCCTACGGGTACTGGGCGTAATCTTGAACCTCTCATCAATCCGGTAGCCGCATAACCAGGCGGGTACCCCCCCGCTTAGCAGAATGGGCGTTCTGTACCTCGCCTCGGCGGGTACCTTCAGGTCTATGAAAAAGTCCTTGATTTTCTTGTGCCCTTTCATGCCCAGAGGGATAAACCGGTCTCCTGGCTTCAGGTTTCTCAAGACCAAGGGATACTCAATTTTGTCGGCATCAAGGTAGGCTGTAAAGGGAGATGGGGGAAAGGGGAATTCGGGCGGCCCTTCCACTTCTTCCAAGACAAGTGTCCTGTCAATCTCCTTTATATGATAAGTTCCGGGGCCATCCAACAGGTAATGAAAATCCGGCCGCCTGGGCCGGGTGGTCGCGGAAAACACCAGGCGATCGTAAGTCCTTTCCACAGAAAGGCCCTTTGGCAGGTTCAAGGTTCCCTGGGGTCTTTCCCCGCAGGCAAGCCCCTCGATGGATTGAATATGGCTTGAGCCTATCCTGCGTAAGTTTTTCTTGAGCTGCTTCAAAATGCCTCTCAGGACTCGTTGTCTGATGGGCCGGCGGAGCCTCAAAAAGCGATCTACCGGGATTACAATATCGCCGCTTGGCGTGAAGGCAGCCTCTTTGGTGATCCACTCACCTGCCTCGTCCGTGAGGTATTCGTCGTCTGTCCTCAGTATCTCTGCGGTCCGGGCCAGGTGCTCAAGGAGTTTGGGCTGAAGTTGCAAAAGGGCCGGCATAACTTCCAGCCTGATCTTGTTTCTCAGGAATCGTGTATCATAGTTGGATTGGTCAACAACGTAAGTGAGGTGAAGACTTTCCAGGTAAGCCTCGATTTCCTTCCGCTTGGTCTCGATAAGGGGGCGAATGATCTTTCCGTCCCTCACCGGGGGAATGGCCCCCAGCCCGGAAGGGCCGCTACCCCTCAGGAGTCTCATGATAACGGTCTCGCCCTGGTCATCGAAGTTGTGGCCCAGGGCGATTTTTTGCGCACCTAATCGCTGCCTGAGCCTCTCCAGGTATGCGTACCTCTCGTCCCTTGCCCTTTCTTCCAGGGAGCCACCGCTGGATTGTAGCAAGCTGGTGGATTTTTCCGTTTCAAAGGGTAGATTGAGGGATTCGGCGAAGTCACGGACCATTCTTGTTTCCGCTTTGTCAGAAGAGGGCCTCAGCCCGTGGTCGTAATGGGCCACCACCAGGTTAATATCCAGCTCCGCCCTGAGCCTGTTGAGGATGTGGAGGAGGCAAATGGAGTCCGGCCCCCCGGATACGGCAACAATGACCCTGTCCCCGGGATCGATCATTCCGTACCTGTGGATGGTCTTCCTGACCTTCTTTGTTATCTCCCTCAAAGCATAGTCCATATGGAAGAATTGTTGGCCAAATTGAGCAATAGAACAGGCAGTATTGCCGATAGGTCAATAACCGGGCGATTTAGCGATACGGTAGTCGCGACCCGGTGCTCCTTCCCACAGAGGGGAACGACGAAACAGGCTGTAGGAGCAAGCTCCAGCTTGCGATTCACATCGCGGCAGATCCCTTGCTCCGGCATGAATGATACCATAACTCTTCCCGGATATTAACCCCTCGGTCTTTCACATATTTTTACCGCTGAATCTTGAAAGACCCGGCTACGAAGGCGAGATTTTCGAAAAATGGCAAGGGCTTAGGGCGTTGCGGGTTCGTTGCTTTTACGGCGTGAGTGGGATTGGGGCTGAGAGGCTGGCAAATGCACAATTTCTTGTGCACTGTTGCACAAAAAATTGTGCATTTGGCCCTTCCTTTTTTCACAACAAGACCTCTTCTCAACCGACCATGAAGGAAAAAACAATCCTTACGCTGCCAGGCGATTACGAAAAAGCCAACAAGTTGAGGGCATTACCTTTCTCTGTCAGAAAACCCTCTTGTTTTGGGTGCTTGAGATCATCGTTGGACAAATTTTGGCTCTCTTATTGCTTGCCCTGCTGGTAAACAGGGGTCAACGCAGGATTACCAACCAGTGATTCTTTTTGCACAGACAAATGCTATATACGGGTTTGTGACGACTTTTTGACCATGGAAATCCTATGTCCGCCCGAAGTAATGGAGGAAACATGGTCGGCACCTCTAAGACGCTATTAGGTCTTGTTGCTCTCCCATTATTTTTGTCTTTTCTTTTACTCCACCCCATAGCGGCTCAGGC
>JAFDHB010000153.1 GCA_019308985.1 Deltaproteobacteria bacterium
GCTGGCAGGCCGCGTGGAAAAGGGCAAGATGGCCCAGGAAGACAAAGACAGGGTGATGGGGCATATCCGTACCAGCATGAGAATGGAGGACCTCAAGGACTGTGACCTGATCGAGGAGGCGGTGCCGGAAGACCTCCAATTGAAGAAGCAGGTCTTTGCAAAGTTGGACGGCATCTGTAAGCCGGAGGCCATATTTGGGACGAATACGTCCGGTCTCTCGGTGACCGACATGGCCGCTGCCACGAAAAGGGGTGACAAACTATTGGGGATGCATTTCCACAACCCAGCGCCCGTCATGAAGCTCCTGGAACTGGTGCGCACTATTATGACGAGTGAAGAGACCATCAAGAGGGTAAAAGAGTTTGGGGAGACCCTCGGGAAGACGGTGGTCGTTGCCCCGGATGTGGGCGGGTTTATCGTCACGAGGCTGTTTACTCCCTTTCTTTTGGGTGCGGTCCGGATGCTCGAAGAGGGGATCGCCACCAGGGATGAGATCGATATATCCATGAAAATGGCGGTCAATCACCCCATGGGTCCCCTTGAGGTGATCGACTTCATAGGCCTTGACACGGAACTGTCCATCGCCGAGACCCTCTATGAAGAGACCAAGGACCCGAAGTACGCCCCTCCCCTTCTCCTGAGGAAGATGGTGACCGCGGGGTGGCTTGGCAGAAAGACGGGAAAGGGCTTCTACGATTACAACAAGTAAGAAGAAAGGCACTCATGTCCGTTAGGATTTTGTAAAGCCGGAGTGTTCCTGAGGCACTCGGTTGTCGCCCCTGGGAGGTCTTTTCAAGAGGCTCAATCAAATTCCTCCATGGCATTATGGACGGCACCAAACATTTAATAGAAGGCCCCGGTAACCCCAGGAGATCATCTCTACCGGAGCCTCTGTCTTCTGTGCCTGTGAGGCGATGCCTGTGAGGCATATGGGGGCGTAAAAAGGCTGAAGGCGGATATTGAACCCCTTGAAAAGACCTCCCAGGGGCCACGAGCGTCATGTTTCTGATCAAGCCTTTGGTGATGTGGCCTGCGTTTGCAAAATCCTCACGGGGAATCGATTGAAGAAAGGAGGAGCATTTTATGAGAGACGGGATAAAGGTGATCGATATCCACAACCATTTCTATTCCAGGCCCTGGCTGGATTACCTGGCGGAAAGAAGCGAGGAGCCCAGGTTTGAGTGGACAGGACCCACCTCAGGGGTGGCGCGGATTGGAGAATTCACGCCCAGCCATGTGGATAAGGCCGGAGATTTCGACATTGAGGCGCGGATCCGAGACCTGGACGATGCGGGGATAGATGTGCAGGTGCTCTCTCATACCTGTCCCGGCGTGGCGGAACTGCCGGTCGCGGAAAGCATCGAATGGGCCAAGAAGATAAACGATATCTTTGCGGACATCTGCAAGCAATTCCCCGGTCGTTTCTATTTCCTGGCCACCATACCGCCACGGGACATCAAGGAGGCCCTCAAGGAGATGGAGAGGGCATCCAAGGAACTCGGGGCAAAGGGAGTCCAGATGTATTCCAATATTGACGGAGTCCTCGCCACTTCAGAGGAATTCTATCCCATCTTTGAGAAGGCATCTGAATTCGATTTGTCGGTCAAGATCCACCCATCCTTCAAGCCCCTTGCCACGGATGCCATGAGAAAGGCAGGTTTGCCCCTTCAACTTTACGGCTTTACCCTGGATACCACCATGGTCCTGACAACGATGCTCTTCCAGGGTCTCTTTGAGAGACTGCCGGGACTCAAGGTCATCCACTCCCATCTCGGCGGCATGGCGCCCTACATGATGGGCCGCGTGGATACCGCCTTCAAACGTTATGCAAAGGAGATCAACATAAAGGGCTCCAGGCCCCCTTCTGAGGTATACAAAGAGCATGTCTACATAGATACCCTTTCCATGCATGTTCCCGCCATAAAATGCGCCTGGGAATACATGGGGGTTGATCGCCTGCTTTTTGGGACGGACTACCCCCACCGGGCCTCCGGGACTGTCGAAGGCAATCTGGCGGTCCTGGATCAGGTGGGTTTTCCAAAGGAGGACAAGCAAAAGGTCCTTTCAGGGAACGCAACCAGGCTGTTTAGGCTTGAATAATAGAATTCATGGTGACCGAGCGCCTGTGACCAATCGGTGAGTCTCTACGGGAGTATTTGGAAGAGGGACGACCTTTCCGATATCCATATCATCCCGGGAAGACCCATTCCCGGCAAAAAGAATCGGAGGTAAGATCATGGGCAAAGGAAAGATGTGGCAAAGGCGTGTTACCAGGCGATCTTTTATCAAAACCCTTTGCGCGGCAGGAATTGCTTCTGCAAGTACAGGGCTTATCCCAAGGCTGTCCCGGGCAGCCAAAAGGGACTACATCCTCATCGGACATCCCACCCCCGCAACAGGGCCGATTGCCCCCTTTGGCGAGACATCCACTTGGGTGGATGAACGTATTACAAAGGAAATAAACAATAGGGGCGGCATTTACCTCAAGGAGCTGGGCAAGCGACTTCCCATAAGGATCAAGTCCATGGATACGGAGAGCAATCCCACCAAGGCCGCTCAGGTAGCCTCCAAATTGATCCTCCAGGACAAGGTAGATCTCATGGTGGTTGCCCACACGCCGGATACGGTGAATCCGGTTGGCGCTACCTGTGAGAGATATGAAGTTCCGTGCATATCTTCGGTGGCACCCATCGAACCTTGGTTGACAGGGGGCCCCTATGAATGGACCTTCCATTTCTTCTGGAGCCTCGGAGACATTATTACCGTATTCACAGGTATGTGGCATGAATTCGAAGACAGCACCAACAAGGTCGTAGGAGGTTTCTGGCCCAATGATCCCGACGGAACTGTTTGGGCAAAGGAGTTCACGAAGAAACTCAATGAAATGGGATACAAGGTAGTGGATGTTGGGAGGTTCCCATACGGGATGCAGGATTTCAGCAGTTTCATAAGCACCTGGAAGAGGGAAAAGGTGGAGATACTTACCGGAGTCCCTATCCCCCCTGACTGGGCCACGGCTTGGCGCCAGTGCCATCAGCAGAAGTTCATTCCTAAGATCGCCACCATCGGGAAGGCCGTCCTCTTTCCTGCGGCCGTGGAGGCCATCGGCGGTGACCTGCCCCTGGGCCTCACTTCGGAGATATGGTGGTCACCATTGCACCCCTTCAAGTCATCCATCACGGGTTACAGTTCAAAGGATCTCGCTGATGCTTGGGGCAAAGAGACTGGCAGACAATGGACGCAACCCATGGGCTTTGACTATGGAGCCTATGAGATAGCCGTTGATGTGTTGACGAGGGCAGGGTCACTGAAGAACAAGAAAATCAGAAAGGCCCTCACCGAGACCAACCTGAACACCATTGTTGGTCATATCAAGTTCAATGAAAAGAATTATGCCTTGACGCCGCTGGTAGGTGGACAGTGGGTGAAAGGTAAGAAATGGCCCTGGGAACTTCAGATTACCTATAACAAGGAGAATCCCAGTATACCGACCACTGCCGGAATGATTTTTCCGATTCCTCAATAAGAGGGTGCGGTATTTTCCAAGATGTTGCACGGACAACCATTGGGGAGTTGATGGGGCTAAGCAGGCCGCGGCATCAAGAGCTTCTCTAGCGGCTGTTAAATAAAGGAAATCAACCGGTTTTCCGGCATCACCAGCGCACAGGGCCTTCCCTTCTTGTGCGGGATGGGTCCTCTGATCTCCGCCCCGCACAAGAATGCCGTTAATTCGAGACAGGGAGCATGCCTTGCCCGGGATACTAAAGGTAAACAGGTTGACCAAATCCTTTGGAAAAGTAACAGCAGTCCATGACCTGAGCTTTGAAGTCGAAGGCCGGGAAATCCTGGGTATCATAGGCCCGAACGGTGCAGGAAAGACAACTACCTTTAACCTCATAACCGGAGAAATCAGGCCGGATCAGGGCGAAGTCATTTTTGATGGAAGAGATGTCACTCACCTCCAGACTTACCGGAGATGCCGCATTGGCATAGCGCGGACCTACCAGATTCCCAAGCCGTTCCTGAACATGACCGTGTTGGAAAACCTCCTGGTGGGTGCCGTCTACGGGGGAGGAATGCCCTACAGACAAGCAAGAGATAGCTGTGAGGCAGTACTGGATAAGACGGGACTTCTTCCCAAGAGAGACGCCATTGCGGGATCTCTGACCCTTTTGGACAGAAAGAGGTTGGAACTGGCCCGGGCCCTCGCCACGAAACCTTCTCTCCTCCTTGTTGATGAAGTGGCAGGCGGGCTTAATGAAGGGGAAGTGGAAGAGGTACTCGAAATAATCCGTTCCGTGAGGAAAGACGGCGTAACAGTACTGTGGGTGGAGCACATCGTAATGGCAATGACCAAGGGGCCTGATAAGGTTCTTGTCATGAACTTTGGAAAAAGCCTGTTTTGCGGAAGACCCGAAGATGCCTTCAGGTCCCAGGAGGTCCAAAGGATTTACCTGGGTGACGAGGAAGATTGATGCCCCTGCTTGAGATAAGGGACCTTGACGTCTTTTACGGGGAGTTCCAAGCCCTCAGAAAGGTTGAGATGGACGTGGAAAAAAGGCAGATCGTATCTCTTATGGGTGCGAACAGTGCCGGAAAGTCCACGCTACTCAAGACCATTTCAGGTATCTTAAAGCCAAGTGCAGGCACGGTCAAGTTTGACGGCATAAGAATCGACTGTAAAGAGCCCCACGATATCGTTGACATGGGAATGGCCCTGGTGCCGGAGGGCAGAAAGATATTTTCGAGCCTGACGGTAAGGCAGAATCTCCTCATAGGGTCTTATCGGAGTAAGGCGAGAAAGAAGAGAAGAGACACATTGGAGACCGTCTTCAATCTCTTTCCAGCCCTGAAAGGGAGGATCAACCAGAAAGGGACGGAATTAAGCGGCGGAGAGCAACAGATGCTTTCCATAGGCAGGGCACTGATGTCAACCCCCTGTTTCATAATATTCGACGAGATCTCCCTAGGCCTTAGTCCTATCGTTGTCAAGGAGCTTTATAGGGCAGTAAAGAGAATTAACAGGGAAGGGACCACGACCGTGCTCGTTGAACAGGACGTAAAGCGAAGCCTTAAGGTGGCTGATTACGCCTATATCCTCCAGGAAGGAAGAATTACCTTGAAGGGAAATCCCCGATATTTCACGGAAGAGACTGTGAACAAGGCCTACTTTGGTATTTGATTGTTATATCAGCAGGTTGGATATCGTGGAACTTCTCAGCTCCGATCTTGAATGGTCTTGGAGGCCCTTTCAAAGCAATCCACAGGAAGTGTTGAGATATCAATGACCGCATACTTGGAACCAATCGTAAACGGGATTTTGCTGGGAGGGTTGTACGGGGTTGTAGGGATAGGCCTCTCCTTGGTCTTTGGTATTATGAGGCAGGTAAACTTAGCCCACGGCGAACTCATGATCCTTTCGAGCTACTTCAGCCTCCTCTTCCTCCAGTTGTTTGGGCTTCATCCCCTGGTGACGCTCTTCTTGGTGCTTCCCCTCATGTTCTTCATAGGTTATCTCATTCAGACCTTTCTCTTCAACCGGGTCATGCAAAGGGGTATGGAGCCCTTTCTCATGGTCTCTTTTGGGCTATCCATAATTATCCAAAATGCCTTATTACTCGTTTTTACACCGGATGCCAGGACTCTCAAGACCGGCTTCATAGTGAAAAGCATAAGTGTCTTCGGTACCTTTCACATCCCAATCATATACCTGGTCAATTTTGCCGCAGGGCTAGTGGTGTTGATCCTGCTGGATCAATTCATGAAAAGGACCTACCCGGGGTGGGCCATATATGCCTCTTCCGATGACTTATCCGGTGCCAAATTGATGGGGATCAACCCCAAGAGGATCTATGCCGTGGCCATGGGGATTGCGGCGGTCACGGCAGCTATTTCAGGTGTCCTTGTGGGGATGACCTTTACCTTCTATCCCCACTCAGGCACACAATACCTGATCATCGCCTTTGGAGTGGTAATCATTGGAGGACTGGGTAGCCTACCAGGGACCTTTTTGGGTGGCATGATACTGGGTGTGTCTCAACTTGCAGGCGGAAGGATTATTGGGCCAGGGTTTCAGCTGCTCAGCGGATACCTGATCCTGCTGTTCGTACTTACCATAAGGCCACAAGGGCTTTGGGGACGGAGATGATCCGGCTAATGGGGCCAAACAAGAAAGGCATCATTAGGACAGCAGTACTGATCCTGTTGGTCGTGGTCCTGGCGACGATCCCTCTCTGGACGACACGATATGTAGTTAATGTCGCCTTGCAGGTATGTGTTTTCGTTGCCATGGCATCCATGTGGAATCTCCTGGCAGGTTATTCGGGAATGGTTTCCCTTGGCCAGCAGATGTTTATTGGTCTAGGGGGTTATACCCTCGCAGTTCTTTCGCTTTATTACCATTTCCCTGTCTTTCTGGGTGTCTTTCTGGGAGGAATTATGTCGGTCCTGCTTGCCATCATCATATCGATTCCCGTCTTTAGGATGAAAGGCGTATATTTCGCCATTGGGACGTGGGTGATAGGTGAGACACTGGGTATTTGCTTCAGCAACTGGGGTTATGTGAAATACGGTATGGGGCTTTTTATTCAACCGGCCTACCGGCTCTCCATGTCATATATCTACTACGGGGCAGTAATTACGTGCATTGTATCAGTGCTCCTGGTCTATATCCTGCTGCGCTCGAACCTTGGCCTGGCGTTAATGGCCATACGAGATAACGACGTGGCATCTGAGGCACTGGGTGTTAATATGTTTCGTTGTAAATTTACATGTTTCCTGATCAGTGCCTTTATCACGGGTGTGGCAGCGGGAATATTGTACTTGAATACGATATTTATCCAACCTTTTGAGGCCTTTGGAATCGGATGGACCGTCAACTTGTTATTCATCGTGATCATAGGTGGTATTGGGACAATAGAAGGACCCATTATCGGGGCCCTCATATTTGTCTTGCTGCAACAGTTCCTCTCAGAATATGTGGGATACAACTTGATCATCCTGGGCACCATAACCATTATGGTGATATTTTTTGCTCCGAGAGGAATAGCAGGGACCTTGCAGCGGAAATATGGCATGGAGCTTTTCTGCGTGCGCCGCACCTAAAACGTCTCTACGGAAGAAATTGAGGCAAGAGTCTGAGAGCATGAAACAAAAATACGGTCTTTCACGTTTTTCCGTGAAGGACTCATTCTAATTCCAATTTGCAATCAAGATGATGTTAATGCATAATTCTGTTTGTGCCATAATAGTCGAAGTTTTTATCAAGGAGGTACAAACAGAAAATGGCCAGGCCAGCAAATTTTACTGAAGACATGGTTAATGTGTCGAAACAACTTGTAAGGGAAGCTACTACGGCGCGAGAGCTTCGAACCGCTCTGAGTATTCTTATACCAAAGCTCTGTAGTGTTTCCAACGCTCAGACAGCTCAAGTGCTGGGTGTGGGTATTGCGACGGTAGTTCGGATGCAGAGGCAGATTCGCGATCAAGTTGAAGGAAAACCGGTTCTCAAGGGGAACTGGGGAGGACGTCGGCGGCAAAGCCTTACGCTCGAAGAAGAAGCGGAGTTTCTTAAGCCATGGGTCAAGAAGGCGGAAACAGGAGGTGTGTTGGTGGTCCCGCCGATTCACGTTGCCCTGCAACAGCGACTTGGCAGACCGGTGGCGGCTTCCACTGTTTACAGAATGCTGGCTCGTCATGGGTGGCGAAAGGTAGAACCCGATACGTGCCATCCGAAGCGGGATGCCGAAGCCAAACAGGGTGGCGTGAGAAGAATTGAGTAAATGGCCTGGCACTGATTACCTCGGGTGTCGCAAATTGTTCTCGTCAGAACCGTCCAGGCATGCCGCCCGAGTGATCTAGGGGTTTGTCGGGGGTTAAGAGGTAAGATATATTGAGGATTATAAAAGAAGCCAATCATATTCTGTCGTTATTTTGGGAGGAGGAAGATATGCCACCGATCATCATTGAAGAGAAATGCAATGCATGCGGGGTATGCGCTGATATATGCCCCACGGATGTGTTTCGCGTTGTAGAGAAAAAACAAATCCCTGAGATAAGGTACCCGGAAGAGTGCTGGCACTGTAATTCATGTGTCTTGGACTGTAAGCAGGAAGCAATAAAGCTGAGGATTCCTCTGCCTGCCATGATGCTTTACGTTGATGCTCCTGCCGGGACTGCTCAGGAATGATGTCACAAGACAGCTTCGGTTTCCCCTCAAGGGTGTTTCGCGGGCAGCTTGACCAAGGAGGGATCAATTGCATGATTGAGATAGACAAGACACCCATTGAAACGGACGTCCTGGTTGTAGGAGGCGGCATTGCAGGCCTTATGGCTGCAATAAATGCAGCTGAACAGGGAGTAAGTGTCCTCGTGGCTGAGAAGGCCAATACCAAAAGAAGTGGGTCGGGAGCAACTGGAAACGACCATTTTCTTTGCTATATCCCCGATGTTCATGGTAACGACATTGAACCTATTCTTAAAGAGACCCAAAACAGCCTGATCGGGGGATATCACGACAGCACCCACACCATCAAGTTTCTGGAGCAGTCCTTTGATAGGGTAAGAGACTGGGATGCCTGGGGCATTTCGATGAGGCCAAGGGGGAAGTGGGAATTCATGGGCCATGCTTTTCCTGGGAGACCCCGCATCTGGCTAAAGTATGCCGGGCATAACCAGAAGGAAGTTCTCACCAGGGAGGCAAAAAGGCGTGGAGTTATTATCGAGAACCACCTTCCGATCACAGATGTCATTACGAGCGAGGGCGAGGTCATTGGAGCCATCGGCCTGAGTATCAGGCAGGAAGAACCTGTCCTGAAGGTGTGCCGAACAAAGAGTGTTATTCTCACCACGGGCTCTGCGAGCAGATTGTATCCGGCGGCGCCAAGCCCGGGGTGGTTATTCAATACCGCTTTCTGCCCGAGTTGCACGGGAGCCGCCCAAGCCATAGCCTACAGGGCAGATGCGAAACTGGTTAACATGGAATTCCCCAACAGGCATGCGGGGCCGAAATTTCTTGCGCGGTGTGGGAAATCGAGTTGGATCGGGGTGTACAAAGACCCGCACAGAAAGCCCATAGGCCCTTTCGTAACCAAACCGACAAAAGAGCTGGGTGATATAACATCAGATGTATGGAACTCTGTTTTCACAGACATGCACAGGTCGGGGAGAGGCCCCGCATACATAGACTGCACGGAGACAGCCGAGGAAGATATCGAGTACATGCTCTGGGGCATGGAGAACGAGGGTCTGACCGCAATGCTCAACTACATGGAAGAGGAAGGCATTGACGTGCGGAAGCACATGGTGGAGTTTATGCAATACGAGCCTCATCTGATAGGTCGTGGCATTGACATAGACCTCAACGCTGAAAGCAGCGTAAGGGGCCTTTATGCTGCCGGTGATCCGGTCGGCAATTTTCGGGCCGATATAGCAGGCGCGGCAACTTTCGGGTGGATAGCCGGTCAGAGCGCAGCAAACAGGGCGAAAGGTCTTACCGGTTTTCAAAAAGCTGAGCAGAATCCCTTGGTCAATGAGCGGGCCTGCCTTTACTCTGGGTTTGTTGAAAGGCAGTATGGCCCCAGTTGGAAAGAAGCCAACCTTGCGCTTCAGCAGATAATGAAAGACTATGCCGGAACGGTCGTGAGATCAGAGACCTTGCTCAAGGCCGGATTGAAGTATTTCGGAGACTTGAAGGAAAAGGCCCTGAACACGGTGGTTGCCAGCGATTCACATGACCTCATGAGGACAATGGAAGTTCTTGATCTCATGGAATGCGGTGAAATGATATTTGTCACGGCACTCGAAAGAAGAGAGACCAGAGGGCTCCATATAAGATCTGATTTTCCTTTTACGAATCCCCTGCTGCAAGATAAATGGATCACTGTGAGAAAGGAGGATGGTGAGCCCAAAGTTGAATGGCGCGATAAAAAGTAGGCGTTTTTGAGGTGGAATCCGAGAAAGGGGTGAATAACGTTAAGAAAGGGGGTAACCGGAGATGATAGACAGGAGCATATCTTCTTTGAGAACTTTGCGTCCGGATACGGACTTCGACAAATCCATTTTCTGGTTCCGTGATGACCTTCACCAGCCCTATGCGATCTCTCCCATGGGTATGACTACCCTTCAGGCACACCATGCCTGGGGGTACCATGTGGCGGCAGAGGAAACGAAGTTGCCCTCATCAAAGGGAGGTCACGTCAAGATACACAAGGGGCGGGTCTACATTGGCTTTGCCCTGATTGATGACCCCGAGGAGATCAAGAAGCGGGAGCCGGAATTCGGCAAGCTGGTGGAGTATTGTATCGACCACTGGGACGAGTACTACCAGAAGTATATCCAGGAGGTCATTTCCAACCTGGACACCTTGAACTGTGTTGATGCTGACAAACTGATCCTTCCACACCTCCTTGAGCACCTCAAGAGGGCGGAAAGGATCAATCGGAGGAATTGGGAAATCCACTTCATGCTTATGTATCCGGCAGACGCGGTCTATTTTACCTTTGAAGATTTCTGCAACAAGCACGGGCTGGAGGAAAAGGATTTCGTCAACATGTTGAGGGGCTTTGAGAGCATTGCCACACAGACGGATGAGGAGATGTGGGGATTGGCAAAGCTGGCGGAGCAATGTGACATCAAAGACACCATCGCCAGTACTGATAGCGGGGAACTCCTCGCAAAGCTGGCGGGAAATGAGGGGGCCCGGCCCTGGTTGGACAAATTTCAACGCTTTCTCGATATATACGGTAACAGGGTGGTGGCCGCACACCTGGATGTAACCACCCCCACCTGGAGAGAGGATCCGGTTCCTGTCCTGGATACCATCAAGGGCTATTTCAAGCGCATGGAAGAGGGCTGGGATTTCTATGAGTCAAAGAAGGAGACCCATGACCAGAGGGAGAAGGCCATCTCGGATTTCGAGGGCACGCTCAAGGACGATGATGAAAGAAAGACCTTCAGACGCCTCCTAAAGGGCGCTCAAGGGGCCTATGCCTTTCAGGAAGACCATGGTTTCTACATAGATCAGGGCTCTACGGCCGCCCTAAGAAATGCCATCATAGCCTGTGGAAAGAGGCTCTACAGGAGGGGGCTCCTTGAAAAAGCGGAAGACGTCCTCTTCATGACCTACCATGAGCTGGTGGAAACCCTGGAGGCCCTCATCCAAAACGAAAAGATAGCACGGTACCACTACAGTGCTCTCGTCCCTAACCTAGTGAAGGAAAGAAAGGAAGACGCCCGAATGGCCGAGGGGCTGGATGCCCCCCTGACCTTCGGAAACGTGCCGGAAAAGATGACGGACCCCGTGGGGACCAAAGTCTTCGGTATCATTGATGAGATCCTCCATCCCAGGGGGGAAAGGATTGTGGCCGAGCGGCTGGAAGGATTTCCCGGGGCCCCGGGTGTTGTTGAGGGCCCCGCACGGGTCGTGATGGACTACCAGGACTTTCAGAAGGTCAAGGCCGGGGAGATATTGGTATGCCCGTACACGGGAACCGCATGGACACCCCTCTTTGTCAAGATAGCCGGCGTGGTTACGGACACGGGCGGGATGTTGACCCATGCCGCCATTGCCGCCAGGGAATACAACATCCCTGCGGTGGTGGGGACATGGAATGCGACCAATTCCATCAGGGATGGGGATACCATAAGAATAGACGGTAACACCGGAATCGTGGATGTGATCAAGAGGGCAGACAAATCTTAATTGGAGCCAGGGGTCCCGATGACTTTCTATGAATTCGAAGGGAAAAGGCCACGGGTGGATGAAGGGGCATTTATTCATCCGCAGGCGGTATTGATAGGGGACGTGACAGTAGAGGCAGGTTGCTATGTCGGCGCGGGGGCCATCCTGAGGGGGGACATAGGCGCTGTCAAGATCGGGAAGGGCTCGAATGTCCAGGAAAACTGTGTCCTTCATGCCTTTCCGGACAAGATCACCTTGCTCCACAAAGACACACATATCGGCCATGGGTGTATACTCCACGGGTGTGAGGTTTGCTCCAATGTGCTCGTGGGAATGGGGTCCATTATCGCAGACGGGGCCAAGATCAACAGCAACTGCCTCATTGGGGCCGGGAGCTTTGTCAGCTTCGGTACGGAGATACCCCCCAACAGCGTCGTAATGGGATCCCCGGCAAAGGTTGTTAAGGAGATCAGCACTGATCAGCTGGAACAACTTGTTGGCTCAAGGGAGATTTACCAGGATCTTGCAAGACGTCACTTAGAGGCCTTTAAGGAGGTGGGGATTCGAGAGGTCCTGAAAAAAAGATGAAGGCGGTCCATGCAGGAGGGGGTTGAGACATTTCGCAGGGCGAGAGATGTCATTCGAAACGGGATTCGGAAAATTCAAGGAAGGGACCTATCGGTTGAGCAGGGTCATCAATGGGGCAGGAGTTTTCCTGCTCCTTGCCATTATGTTCCTGCTTGTGGCGGAGGTCATATCAAGGCGCTTTTTCAGCCGATCTTTTACGGGGACCTATGAAGTGGTCCAATTCATGCTGGTCACCCTTGTCTTCCTGGGCGTGGCCTATACGGGGACGAAGAAGGACCATATCGTCGTTGATCTTGTCCTGTCGAGGTTTTCGCCAAGGTTCCAGCACCTCGTTGACAGCCTGACGACCTTCCTGAGTTTCAGTCTCCTTGGCCTCATCAC
>JAFDHB010000154.1 GCA_019308985.1 Deltaproteobacteria bacterium
GTTTAATGGGTACTGGTGGCGCTGAATCAGAGGTCTAGGAGCACCTAAGAACATCGTTGGGGCAACGGCCTCTGAATCTGGAGTTATTTAACGGGGTAAATGATTGCGGCGTACTTCAAGTACGCCTCATCACACGATATTTGCGCGCCTTGAACTTGAAGCTTTTTGCTTTGCCATCCAAGTTGCAAGTGCTGGCATGTTCCTCTAGTTTGAAACAGGATGCGTTGCTAAAGACGGATCTACATGCGGTCAAGCATTCCGCAAGCTCAACTTGCATCTGGGGCTTTTCCGAAAGCATCCGTGGTTTGGAGTTTCTGCTATTAAGTCAATGATAGATATTCCGCGGGAAGGGACGAAGGGGGAGCGGTGGACAGGATTGCGGAGAGGGCCGATAAGATAAGCCCTTTCATGGTCATGGAGGTCATGGAAAGGGCCCATGAGCTTGAAAGGGGCGGTGCTGATATAGTTCATCTGGAGATAGGTGAGCCTGATTTCCCCACGCCGGAGATCATCTGCAAGGCAGCCGAAAGGGCCATTGCTGAAGGCAAGACCCATTATACTCACAGCCTCGGGATAATAGAACTCAGGGAGGCCATCTGCGGGCACTACTATGAAAGGTACGGTGTAAAAATCGATCCGGATCAGGTTATTGTAACATCGGGCACATCCCCTGCTCTTTTCATGATATTTTCGGTGCTCCTGGAACGGGGTGATGAAATTATCATCTCAGATCCCCATTATCCATGCTACCCTAATTTTGCCAATTTCTTGGGCGCCTCTCCGGTTTTTGTAAAGGTCTTCGAGGAAGATGGATTCCAGTATAGACCCGAGGACATAGAAAAGGAGATGGGTCCGCGCTGCAAAGCCATCATGATAAATTCTCCCTCCAATCCGACGGGGAATCTCCTTTCTCCAGAGCGGATGAAGAGGATCGCGGATTTAGGCCCTTTTGTCATTTCCGACGAGATATACCATCAGCTCGTCTACGGTGCGCGGGAACATTCCATTCTTGAATTCACCGATAGGGCCTTTGTTTTGAATGGCTTTTCAAAGGCCTATGCCATGACAGGATGGCGCCTAGGCTATATAATCGCGCCCAAGGATTTCGTAAGGCCGCTCCAGAAGATACAGCAGAACTTTTTTATCTCCGCCGGTAGTGTCTCACAATGGGCAGGAGTCACGGCCCTGAAGGAGGCCGGCAGAGAGGTGGAACGTATGAAGCTCATTTACGACAAGCGACGCAAATACATGATAGAGACTTTGAAGAAAATGGGATTCGGCATAACCGTGGAACCAGTCGGCGCCTTCTATATCCTGGCCAATGCAAAGAGGTTCTCTGGGGACTCCTATTCCTTGGTGTTCGAAATACTAGAGAAGGCCGGGGTCGGCGCCAGTCCGGGCATTGATTTCGGCAGCAATGCAGAGGGCTATCTCAGGTTTTCCTATGCCAACTCCCTCGAAAACATAAAAGAGGGACTCGATCGTATTGACCGGTATCTAAAGAAACGCTGAATGGATATAGTATTCATCAAGAGTGCCGCCCATGAAAGACAATACCCCCCTCCGGATAGGCCTGAAATCGCATTTGCGGGCAGGTCCAACGTGGGGAAGTCCACTCTGATCAACGTGCTTGCCAACAGGAAAGGAATAGCCAGAACCAGCTCGAAACCCGGGCTGACAAGGACCATAAATTTTTTTCTCCTGGAGAAGAGGATCTATTTCGTGGATCTCCCCGGCTATGGCTATGCCCGGGTCCCACTGAGTGTAAGGAGGGCTTGGGGAGATCTCGTAGAGAACTACCTGAGGGTAAGGAGCAACCTGAAGGCGGTCGTTGTTATTATGGACATAAGGAGGGATCCGACAGAAGGGGACAGGGACCTGCTGAACTGGTTGAGACATTACGGGATGAAAGCCATGCTCGTTATGACAAAGGCGGACAAGCTTTCGCGACAGAAAGCGCGCCTTCGAAAGGAGGCCATCAGAAGGGATCTGGGGGACTCTTGCCCTGAAGACCCTATCCTGTTTTCTGCCAGGACAAGGGAGGGGAGGAAGGAGATATGGGAGAGAATCAATTCGGCCATCAGCTCTTGATGTTGTTCAGGCCGTATGCCTTTATCTTCTTGTGTAGATTGCTCCTTTCAATGCCGATAGCTTCCGCAGTCTGGGAGACGTTCCCTTTGAATTCCTTTAGCTTTTTTGCGATGAACGCCCTTTCGAACCTGGCCTTGGCTTCCTTGTATGAAGAGGCCATGAGAGAAGATTCAAGGTCGTCCTTGAGGCCTGATTCGAGATTGTAAGGGGTTGGTATGTCCCTTGCACGTATTATGCTGTCCCTTGTCATGATTACCATTCGCTCGACCAGGTTTTTGAGCTCCCTGACGTTGCCGGGCCAGTGGTACTTTTTTAATAATTCGATGCTTTCCTCTGAAAACTCCTTCTGATCAAGATTGGTGTTCCTGGCTATCTCCCTGAGGAATTCGTTGATGAGTTCCGGGATATCTTCGACCCGTTCACGCAGGGGTGGGACTCTTATGGGGATGACGTTCAGCCTGAAGTATAGGTCGTCTCTGAAAGTCCCCTTTTTGATCTCTGCTTCCAGGTCCTTGTTTGTGGCCGCAATGACTCTCACGTCCACGTGTATGGTCCTTGACCCTCCCACCCTCTCAAACTTTTGCTCCTCAAGGATCCTCAGGGTCTTTGATTGCGCCTTCAGGCTCATGTCACCTATTTCATCCAGGAACAGGGTGCCTTCGTGGGCGAGGTCGAACTTGCCCTTTTTCATGGAGTCCGCGCCGGTGAAGGCTCCCTTCTCGTGCCCGAACAGTTCGCTTTCGATTAATTCCTCGGGGATAGCCGCACAGTTGACCTCGATCATGGGCTTATGGCTTCGCTTGCTCAGTCTGTGGATGGTATGGGCAACAAGTTCCTTCCCGGTCCCGTTCTCTCCTGATATGAGCACCCAAGCATTGGTGGGAGCGACTATCCTTATCTGTTCCTTTACTTCTCTTATGGCTTTGCTGTTGCCTGTTATTCTGTATTTGTCCCGTTCTTTGGCCCTTAATAGGTTGAGCTCCTCCTCCAGCCGGTAGTAATCGAGGGCATTGTTGATGGATAGGAGAACCTTTTCCAGTGAAAGGGGCTTCTCTATGAAGTCGTAAGCCCCCAGTTTGGTCGCTTTGACCGCGGTTTCTATGGTGCCATGCCCTGACATCATGAGCACCTGGAGGGCGGGATAGTTCTCCTTGATTTTCACCAGGGTCTCTATTCCGTCCATATCAGGCATCCAGATATCGAGGAGCACGAGATCAGGTAAGGTCTCTTCTACTCTTTGGAGAGCCTCCATTCCACTCTTGGCGCATAAGACCTCGAAGCCCTCGTCCGAGAGGATACCCCGTAACGACTGGAGAATGGATTCCTCGTCATCTACTAACAGGATGGTCTTTGGCATGGTACTTCCCCACCAAAGTCGATAATAATCACATACACTTATTCCGACTCACCGATGATAACGTCTCGGCGCTTTTCAAGGATTATGGGCCTCAGCAATCTCTTTTCAGAGGTGAAAGACGCATGCGGTTATGCTCCATTCCATGCCGGCCAGTCACTCCAGAAAAGGCATCATCACCCCTTCAGGGAGTCCGAGGATGTATTTGAAATCGCTACAGTGTTGACAAGTAGGAAGTTTCATTTTCGTTTAATCCTGGCTTCTTGCCCGGCGGCGGAGCTGGATTGTTACTCCTGATGAAGGGCCACAACATTCTATCTTATCATGTCTACAGCTATTTGAGCAGCCCTTTCTGAGGCCCCTCCCTTTCCAAGTCGTTCCTTCACTCTCTCCAAGTCTTTTACCATATTCGTTCTCCTTGTGCCATCCTCGAGGAGAAGAAGGCTCTCCTCAGCCAACCTCTGTGGGTCGACATCATCCTGGATCAGTTCAGGCACCACCATTTCGCCTGCCACAAGGTTTACCAGACTGATAAAAGGGACCTTAACTATTTTTTTCCCTAACCAGAAAGATAAAGGGGACAGCTTGTAGACTACGATCATGGGTGTTCCCACAATGGCTGTTTCAAGGGTTGCGGTTCCCGAGGTTACAAGGGCCAGGTCACAGGCGGCCAGGGATTTGTATAACATTCCCTCGGTGGTTTTTATGGGAACGGAGCCGGGCTCTATGAGGGGAAATATGAAGTCTTTTGGTATGGTCGAGGCAATCGGCAATACACATTGGAGATCCTGATACCGGGATGCAAGGATCTCGGCCGCTTTGACCATGGCAGGGAGGTGGTTCTTGACCTCCTCTTTTCGACTGCCGGGCAACAGGCCCAAAACAGGAGACGCTTCTTCGAGTCCCAGTTCTTTTAGGGCATGGGCCTTGCTTAGATTGTGGGGTACGGAATCCATCAAGGGATGACCCACGTACTTGACGTCTATATCGCACTCCCCGTAAAATTCCTCTTCAAAAGGGAAGATGACCGCCATTCGGTCCACTCGATCCGCAATCTTTCTGACCCTGCCCTTTCTCCATGCCCATACCTGGGGACTGATATAATATAAGACCGGTACATTATGTCTTTTTGCAACACCGGCCAGCCGGATATTGAAATCAGGATAATCAATCAAGATAAGCAGGTCAGGCCTGGTACTTTTTAAGAGGGATCTCATGCCGTAAAACGCCCTGAGGATGGTGGTCAGCCTGGAAAACACCTCAACAAGCCCAACAACGGCCATCTGCGAAGAAGGAAACAAGATCTCGACACCTGCCTGTTCCATTCTCTCCCCGCCGATCCCCAGGAAGGAAATTCCTGGATCGAGCTTTTTCACGGAGAGCACCAAATTGGCTCCGTGCAAATCCGCAGAAGCCTCACCGGCGACTATCACCACACGCTTGTTGTCCAATTTCTACCGCCAGACGGTTACGGTATCAACAGATGGTCAGGAACTCTTTGCAACCCTTTTCAATCTGCTGAATGATCTCAAGTGCATATTTGAGTGCTCTTCTTCCGTCTTCCCCCGGTACAACGGGTTCAGCCCTATTGATGACCGCATTGATAAAGGAAGATATCTCGTCTTTGAGCGGGTCGCGCCCGGGATAGCTGATCTTCTTTGTTACCACCGGGGGAAAGGGATCCCTTCCCTCAGTGCTGTTATCCAGCCGGGTCACGCTCAACTCCCTCTTATGGCAGTCGACCGCCAGATAGGCATCAGGTTGGAATATCCTGATTTTTCTGGTGACCCTGTCGGAAACCCGGCTCGCAGTGAGATTCCCCACAACACCGTTTTCAAAGATTATGCGCGCATTTGCAATATCGGTCTTGCCGGTCAGTACGGTCATGCCCACTGCATGGATCTCCTTGACCTCTGAAGGGACCAAGTGAAGGATGATGTCCAGGTCATGTATCATGAGATCCAGCACGACGTCCACGTCGGTCCCCCTCGTGGTGAAGGTATTCATCCTATGGGACTCAATGAAAACAGGATTTCCTATCATGGATTCAACGCTGACCACGGCCGGATTGAATCTCTCCACTAGGCCCACCTGGAGGACCAGATTGTTCTCTTTCGCCAGGCTGATCAGAGTATCAGCGGGCTCAAGATGGTAGGTGATAGGCTTTTCGATAAGGAGGTGTATGCCCATGGAGAGAACATCCTTGGCCACATCATAATGGGTTTCCGTAGGAACGGCTAGGCTGACCGCATCGACTTTGTCCAGGATTTCATAGTGGTTTAAAAAAGACTGGGTCTCATAGCGTCGGCCGATTTCTTCGGCTCGCTCCTTGTCGATATCGACCACGCCGACCAGGTCCACCTCGGGTAGGTCCTTGTATTTTTGTACGTGATATTCACCCAGGTGCCCAACGCCTATAACACCGATCCTCAACTTTCGATCCGTCATATCACGATCCATCCTTTACCGCGTTCTTTATTTTGTCCTGAAAAACTTGGTCCTTTCCCGCATAGCGGGGCCTGCGATGGGCCGGGATATTCATCAAATTCCCGGCAACGGCCTTTAGGTGTGCATCCCCACCCCATGGGCGTGGTTCAGTCCGCTTTCTCAAGGGAGACGATAGAGATTCCGACCTTGTCAGCGAGGTCAATCGCGTCGTCCCTGTTAAAAAATAGGGTCCTGCCTGCCTCAAGGGCCAACACACTTGCCCTGACCCTGGACATGACCTCTATTGTATCAAGCCCCACGGAAGGGAGGTCAAAGCGAAGATCCTGATTGGGTTTGCTCACCTTGACAACGACCGCCTTTTCTTTGGCCAGCCTTCCACCCCGGAGTATGGTCTCATTGGTCCCGTCAATGGCTTCGAGGGCTAACGCGGTCTTCCTTCTGACAACGACGCATTGCCCTATGTCCAGGCGCCCCAATTCCTTGGCGATCTTCCACCCGAAGCGTATATCTTCCTTTTCCGTCCTGGATGGCTTTCTCCTGGTGAGGTTGCCTGGAGGTGTGAGGAGCTCGGGCAGAAATTCTGTTGAAGGGATTATCTCGATGCCTGCCTTGGCCAACTCTTGGGCTACTGCCCTAAGAATATCGTCATCATGAAAAATAGCCAGTTTTGACATAATAGCGAGTCCCTTGAGATCAGGCTTGATGTTTTCAAACATGCGGCCCTTGTTGATGGTGCCGGCCATTAGAGTCTTTTTGACCCCCGACATCTGCAAGAATTTTATGATCTTGCCCAATTGTCCCAATTTGACCCAGAATATTTCATCAACTCCCCGGGACAAATTTGGGTCTGTTTCGCCGTGGTGGGCGACTGCCACCACCTTGATCCCTTTGCTCCTTGCCGCCTCCGCGATCATGAGGGGGAACTGACCGCCTCCTGCAATGATGCCTATTATTCCATTCCCGTCGGCCATTGGTATTACATCGATACCCTTAACGTAAAACGCCTCTTTTTGACTCATGGAGGAAACCAAGGAGGAGTTCAAGTTCAGGAAAGGGCTCTATTTCCCTCTTCACTTGCTCTATTCCTTCGCTAAGTCTCCTGTGATCTCGCCAAATAATCCTGTAAGCCTTCTTCAACTTATCTATTTTCTCTTGGGGAAAACCGTGCCTCTTGAGTCCCCTCCCATTAATCCCATAAAGTTTGGCACGTGGTCCGGCGGTTATCATGAAAGGAGGCACGTCCCTGTCCACACCCGATTTTCCTCCCAGGAACGCATAGGCTCCAATCCTGACGAACTGATGAACCGCGACCATCCCTCCCAAGATGGCATGATCTCCAACGATAATATGCCCGCCCAGGGTGGCGACATTCGACATGATGATATTGTTGCCCAACTTGCAGTCGTGTGCTATGTGGGCATACGCCATGATATAATTACCATTACCGATGACGGTCTGCCATTGCTCCTTGGTAGTAGCCCTGTTTATGGTGGCATACTCTCTTATGATATTTTCATGGCCTATGATGAGCCTTGTATCTTCTCCACGGTAGCCGATATCCTGGGGAGGGGATCCGATGGAAACAAAAGGGTATATCCTGTTTCGCTCGCCCAGGATGGTATGGCCGTCTATCACTACGTGTGAAGCAATTATGGTTTCTCGGCCGATTTTGACGTGGTCACCAATGACACTGTATGGGCCTATTCTTACCCCCTCTCCCAACTCGGCATGGGGGCTGACTACTGCGCTGGGATGGATTTCCATGATATCCTTGGTTGTTCCCTTCCTATTTCTCTACCTTTTCTTCGATTTGCTTGATGAGCTTTTCAACTCTTCTCAACCGCTCACTTAGTTCCGGTAGCCTGGCTATCAGGCTGCTTGACCTGAGCCACAGTCGATGGGGGACGGCAGGGGTACCGGAGACCACCGATCCATTGGGAATAGATTTTGGAACTCCGGACTGGGACCCGATCATGGCCCGGTCTCCGATGGTGACGTGGTCTGAAATTGCCACCTGTCCCCCGATAACTACCTCTTTTCCCACCGTGACACTGCCGGCCAGTGCGGTCTGGGCCACGATAACCGTGTCTTCTCCGACAATCACGTTGTGGGCTATTTGAACAAGGTTATCAGTCTTGACTCCGCGCTTTATCCACGTCTTCCCAAGGGCGGCCCTGTCTATGGTTGAATTCGCCCCGATCTCCACCTCGTCATCGATCTCGACGATCCCTAT
>JAFDHB010000155.1 GCA_019308985.1 Deltaproteobacteria bacterium
CGCGCCGGTTTCCCCAGTGAGAGGATCAGACCGAGGCCGATTGCTGCAAGGGCGGTGATGATCCAGAATGCAAGGCTGTAGCTCTTTGTTACATCGAATATGTGACCTGCGAGTATTGGTCCCAATGCGCCACCTATAGTCCCACTGAACACCGCGATCCCGAAGAGTACCCCATGGGACTTCACCCCGAAATATTCAGCCACAATGGGGGAAATCACCGTAAAAAATCCCCCGTGGGCCAGGCCATAGGCTGCTGCAAAGAGGTAGAGCATCCACAGTTCTCGTGCAACTTGTAGCCATAAGAGCGCTGAGATAAGCAGCAGGAAGCATATGATCATGGACCTCCTATTTCCGAGGAAATCAATGGAGATTCCTGTAACAAACCGCCCCACCATACTAACACCTCCGATGGTGGAGAGAATACCTGCTGCAACCATTACGGGGACTCCCATATCAGTGGCATGGGGAACGATGTGAAGCATAACCACCATCAGGGAGGAAACCACTACCAGGTTGGTTAAGCAAATGGTCCAGAAGGACCGTGTCCGTACGGTCTCCTTAAGGCCCATGCCCATCTCTTCCGAAAGTATTCCTCTGGCCTCTGCCTTGGTGTCTCCGTCGGGCAGCACACCCATAAGGACAGGATCACGCCTCAAGAGTTGCCCCACACCCATCAAGAGAAACATCCCAGCCAATCCCATGACAATGTACGACTTCCTCCAACCGTAGGTCACGATCAGCATGCTGGCTATTATGGGGACCAGGAGCTGGCCGGTGCCGGTTCCCACCTTTACTATTCCCGTCATCAGGCCTCTTTTGCGCACAAACCACCTGGCAGTCGTGCTGAGGGCAATCACGTCTACTGAACTCATGCCCATGCCCACGATCAGGCCGTAGAAGAGATACAAATGCCACGCCTCCCTGAGCATGGACATCAGCATCAATCCCAGGCCAAACAGGAATCCGGTCACCGCCATTACAATTCTCGGGCCATACCTGTCGTTCAACCTGCCCACGAAGATCCCCAGGGACCCCGTCACGAACAAGGTCAGGGAGTGGGCCCCGGAAAGGAGTGCCCTCGACCATCCGAATTCCGCAATCAAGTACTTGAAAAAGATACCGAAGCTGACGTATGTACCAATACCTATGGCCTGGATACTGAAACAGGCCGCGGCAATCAGGTACCCGTAGTAGAAGGGAAGCCTTCTCACTATTTATGATTCCTTTCTACCACGTACAACTTCATGGTATCACGTACCCCCTTCAAGCGTGTATCCAAGGTTTTCTTGATCCTGATTTCATTTCTCGCATAGTTGTATGCGGGTTCAGATAATACTACCTCGCCTTCTCTTGCAAAGGACTGGATCCGCTGGGTTATGTTTACGGGCGAGCCCACGATACCATACTTGGCCCTCGTATCCGAACCAATATTTCCAACTACTACTTCTCCTGTGTTTACACCCACTCCCATATGAAGTTCAGGGAGCCTTTCAGCTCTGCTGCCGGAATTCCATATATTCAGGCGGTCCTGCATCTCGAAGGCGCAATAGACGGCTTGCCTTGTGGCTAGGTCTAAGGGATCATCCAAGGGGTGAAAGAAGGAAAGTACGGAATCTCCAAAGAAATCCACGATGATCCCCTTGTACTGACGCACAACATCGATCATGTCAGAAAAATAGATATTCACGATACGTATCGTATCCTCAGGGGTCAATGATTCAGAAAGGGGCGTAAAGTCCCTCAAGTCGGACATCAGGATGGCAACTTGGCGCTTTTCACCTCCCAGCCTGGATGCCTCCGGCCGGCTCAGTAATTCCTTGGCTATTTCCTCGTCTATGTATCTTCCAAAGGTATTCCTGATGAAATCCCTCTCTTTCAATTCCCGGACCATGCTGTTGAAGCTTTCCGTTAACTGCCCAATCTCATCAGCGGTTCTCACCGGGAGGGGATCAATATACTTCCCGCTTGCGACTCTTTTTGCAGCTTCTGAGATTTCCACAATATTCCTGACAGGCTTTCCGATCAGGTACCTGATGAGCAGTATGATGGAAAGGATACTGATAATTCCCACGATGAAATAGTAGAAGCGGAACTTGATGACCGGCGCCAAGATCCTTTTGCCTTCTGCGAAGAGCACTATGGTCCACGGGGCGTTCTCCAGCCTGTAGAAGCCCCCGACCTTCCCCCATTCTCATTCGGCCCTTCATGGGCATCTGGGGAAGTTCGCCATCCTCTTCTGACCATATGCAATTCTACCTTCGCAACTCCGTCAAGGCTTCTCAATTGATCCAGCATCCAGTCTTGGACCCACCCGTTGCTTCTCATGCTGCCGGTTTCCTTGAACCGTTCTATCCAGGAGAGGGATTCCTCCAGGCGCATGTCTATAAACTGGGCGGCCCTCTCCAGCTTGAGAACCGAAGCCTCCCGCCATTCCCGCAGGATCACATTTCTGGTGAAAACGAAACCGAAGAACCCGAGGCCAAAGAGAAAAATGCCCAGGGGCAATAGTAACAAGAACACCATCCGTTGTTGGAGGGTACCGATTCTAAACCTTTTCATTTCAAAAACTCCTGTTCCTATGGCAATCCACCAGGGAAAGGGGCGAAAGAAGGATATCATGAAAAAGGAGAAAGACAACAGCCAAAACAATGTCTCTCCTCCTACGGTTGATTTGTGAAGTTGGATAATTAGTATGCACAAAGGTCTGGGGCCATGAATACTTTGTATCCAGAAGTCGAGAATTCTTTCACCTTTATGTGGCTACTCGTGGAGGGACAAGCTGTTCCAAATGGACGAGATAAGGGCCCAACAGGCTCGATCACTGTCGACCTATGTCTTTAAAAACAATCCTATACTTCTCATCCTACTTTGTGCGCGGAGATGCTTGCCCATATTCTGGTCCTCAAGAATCCCTTTTTCGCCATCACGGATCAAAAGGGCTGTTTTGAAATTCCAGAAAAAAATACTTAGAAAGTCACGGTGTCCATGGTATAAGGAACCTTCCACCGGGGGAATATCTCCTAAGAGCCTGGCATGAAAAATTTCCGTAGGAATTTTGAGGAGCTGCTGCTTTCGGAAAAACTTGAGATGCAAGGCGAGCAAAGCTTTGGGAATCACCGTAAAACCTCGGCGGTATCTTCGACAGGCGTATGTGAAATACGCCGCAGTGACTAGAGATGCAGCGCAAGGCAGCAGATGGGGTTTTTGCGGAAGCAGCAGTTGATTATGGTTGATGTGTCCACATATATGGCCTTTGCAGCAGGCCTGGTTTCTTTTTTGTCTCCCTGTGTCCTGCCCCTTGTCCCGGGATATATCTCCTTTATCTCAGGGGCTTCTATTGAAGATGTTGGGTCGGAGGGGAGCGAAATCTCCTTCCTCAGCCGCAAGAATTTTGACATCTTTTTGAATTCCCTTTTCTTTGTCCTGGGTTTTTCCGTGGTTTTTATCATTTTGGGAGCATCTGCTTCACTCATGGGATCGCTTGTCTCCTCCAAGATGTCTCTGCTCTCCAAACTTGCCGGGCTGGTCGTCATTTTTTTCGGGGTCTTCAAGTTGGGGCTCATAAGGTCTTTCGCCTTTTACAGGGAGATCCGGTTCAATGTCAAAGACAAAAAGTTCGGCCTCCTGGGCGCCGCCATCATAGGGGCAGCGTTCGCCTTCGGGTGGACACCCTGTATCGGTCCCATACTCGGCAGCATCCTGGCCTATGCGAGCACTCTTGAAAAGGCAAACCAGGGGATGGTGTTGCTTTCGATCTATTCCCTTGGGTTAGGGCTTCCTTTCCTCATGATGGGCCTTGGAATCAATTGGGTCCTGGGATTCTTTGACAGGATAAAGAGGCACCTCCGTCTTATCGAAGTTGTGAGCGGTATCATTTTGATCATTCTGGGCATCCTCATTTTCAGCAACAAGCTGCTCTTGATCCCGGGTTATCTGAGCTTTTTGAACCGATTTGCCCTATGACCCCCGTCACCCGTTGAGGTCTTATGAAGAAATACATCATTATTGGAACGCTTTTGTCCATTCTACTGATCGTTGTGGCCCTTACCGTTATTCTCCAGAAAAGGGCCAAGGGTCCTCGCATTGAAGAAGGAGATAAGGAGCAACAACTCGCCCTGTATTTCCAGAATATGGGGATATCCCTGGTACCCAGTATCCCCATAACCTCTGAGATCGTCCTTCCCGATCTCGACGGCAACAAGGTAAGGCTCTCGGATTACCGGGGAAAGATCCTGTTTCTCACATTCTGGGCTACCTGGTGTCCGCCATGCCGCGAAGAGATGCCCTCCATGGAAAAACTCCATACCTGGCTCAAGGGCAAAGATTTTGTCATGATGGCAGTTGACTTACAGGAACCTGCACCGCGGGTAAAAAAGTTCTTTCAGGATCACAAGCTCACCTTCAAGGCCCTACTGGACAAAGATGGTCGGGTGGCGCAGATGTTCGGTATAAGGAACATCCCCACCACCTTTATCCTGGATAGGGAACACAGGGTCATCGGCATGGCGGTAGGCGCACGAGAATGGGACAGCAGACATTCCCTCAGGATGTTTGAATATCTTTTGGATCACGAGGGGGTGCTGGCGTCTTCCGGCTGACATCTCGTCCCGAGCGATCAACTTACTGATAAACCCGATCCCTTCTAAACATGGGCGGGCAAGCGGATCACGTACTTTGTCCCCTCGCCGGCTATAGGCTCCAGTAAGAGTTCACCCAGGTCCTTGTGTGCCGCAAGCTGAGCTATGGGCAAGCCGGAGCCTGTCACGCAGGGTTTGGACGAGTAGAAAGGGACAAATGGGTTTGGGATGTCCTCCGGTTTTGGCGGCGTTCCATTGTTGAATATCTCCACTTCCACGAAACAATGGTCCTTTTCCCAAACCCTCCCTGAGATTGTGACATGAGGCTCCTCAGGATCGGCCGCCTCGAGGCTGTTCTGAAGAAGATAGGTGAACATCGTCTCCAGGGCAGTATTGTCTCAAAAGAGAATAGGCGAGGGTGATGAAGCGATAGTCTACGTTTACCTCAACATGACGCAATCCGCTCCGCCAGTGGTATGCCAAGAAGGAGCCGCTAAACCCTTTCTTGAAAAGGGACTCGAACCACTTTGTCCAGGCTTTCTTGAGATGGCCCCGCCTCCTTTCGTGTTCTATCTGAATCCTGGTCTCCGGGATTTCCCTGAAGTATTTGTAAAAGGTTTCAGCGAATTCCTTCTTCTTTATGAAAAGATCTCGACACACCTTCAGCCTGTCCAAGTCCGCCTTCTCAAGGCCCAGCCTCTTCTGGAACCATGTCAGTCTTTCAACCGAGACGGGCAAATCGCAATTCATACATTTTCCTTCCTAATGTGTCCTTCCCAAGCAACAATAACAGTGTTCTTGCATACCAGGGAAGTGATCTCTCTTCCCGCTCGATCATCTCTGTATGGTCTGTCATTGCTCATTGGTTACTCCTAACTGGTCACTTGTCACTTGTTTCTTGTCACTCGTATCTCTCTTCCATGCAACCCTTTTACCCTTTATCGACCGAGGTGACCATGTCACCGGTCCCCGATCGGCGGTCAGCGGTCGTCCGTCGGCCGTCACCGTTCCCGGTTCTCGGCCCTAAAACCAAAACTCCGGGTACTGCCTGTTCTTGGAGATATTGTTGACCATAAGGGCAACGATCAACATAATCAAGGCACCCGCCCCTACCGGAATGAGCGCATAGAGATACCCCAGGTCATGGATCTTTTCGCTCCCGATAACCGCGATCAGGGCGGTGGCGCCCCCAGGGGGATGAAGTGTCTTAGTCGCATGCATCAGGGCTATGGCCGTTGCCACTGCAAGGGAAGCTGCCAGCCACATATGCATATTGAAAAGTTTGTAACATATGATGCCAATGACGGCGGAAAGCACATGTCCCCCGATCAGATTTCTTGGTTGCGCCAAGGGACTCTTTACGGCCCCATAGATCAATACGGCGGAAGCCCCGAATGATCCGATGACCATCACCAGGTCCGTCCCCTCAAGGATATTGTAATTGAGATAGGCTACAGGCGTAATTCCCAAGAAAGCCCCCGCCCAGGACCACAAAATCTCGTCAAGACCGACCCTGGGAGGACTTTTTGTGTTTCCTTTCATCTTTGCTAAATAACCCATTCATGCCTCCAGAACCGAGATCCCCCCGAATCATGGTGGTTCAACACATGTTCCGAACCAAATCAGCTCTTGAAACCATACCGATCAAGCGGCCTTTTTCGTCTACGACCGGCACACGATTTATTGGGCCCTTCCCTAACACCTTTCCGATCTCCAAGACAGGCGTATCTTCTCCAACGGTTATCCCAGGTGAACTCATGATATCGGATGCCTTTTTTCCTCGAATACCTACTGCCAAACATCCGGACCCCTCCAGGCACTCTGACACGACCGCCATGAAGGTCATCTCCTCTGGCTCTCCCATTCTTTTCAAGAAGTCCTTTTCCGAAACCACACCTGCCACCTTGTTCTCTTTATCGAGCACCGGCACCCCGGAGATCCTGTGCCTTGCCATCAGCCTTGCAACTTCCTTCAGGGGTGTGTCTTCTGTTACAGCGACGACCTCCTTGGTCATGATGTCCTTGGCACTCTGGGACTTCCCGAGTCTCTCAAAGGCATGCCTGAAGGCTAAGAGGTAGACCCGCTTAAAATCGCCAGGGGTAATATCCAGATACCCATGGATTTCCTTCATGGCTTCGTAGACATCGTCATCGGAGATATCCGGGGGATCTGGCACCCCCGGCTCCAGCCGTTCCCTTCCATCGCTTTTCATAGGCCACCTCCCTGGGGACTCCCCCGAGAGGAGAGCCCCATCCCTTCTTCAATCCCACAAAGCCCCTCGCAGATTTCCTTGTACTTCCGGATACTGCCCCATGCCTTGACCTAAGTCAAGAATCGTTGGACAGCTTTCCCTGGTTCCATAAGTCCTTCCATGGCATACAACCGCCAGGATGCACATCTCTTCCCGCAAGACTGTGCCGGTCGTGGTTCCACATCATAATGGGGAACCTTGCGGGATTCGCGCATGCGAATTGCCCCCACATAGCCGTCAGGATTGCAAGCTGAGGCCCGATGCGGGAATCTGGAGGGGCATGCTTCCACATGACCATGGGGGTTGCGGAGGGGCATGCTCCCGCATGACCGCAAGGGACGAGCAGGAGCTCGCCCCCCAAGGACAATAGAAGGCGGACGGGGTGGAACCCATCCCTCCAGGGATGATAGAAGTCGGACGGAGGGTATTGCAGCTTCAAGGCTATCCTCTCGTCGCTTCTGACTCCTGCACCTGGCCTGTTCCAAAGGACTCGGAGACTCCCGTCTTCCAGGGTCCTGAAATCATCTGGTAACTGGCCAATAATCGATTTCCCAGGGTCTTTGCCAGGCGTTTATAAAAGACCATCCCATCTGCTGAATGCTCTTCCATTATTCTTTCGAGTCCCACATTTTCGACCTTCAACAACTTGCTGTCCTCCATGCATTCGGCTGATGCAGAATACAGATCCCTGCCCACAAGACTTGACCACCCAAAGAGCTCACCTGGGCGATCAACCCTGTAAACCGTATGCCCTGTTTGGCCGATGCTTATCTTCACCGATCCTTTGAGGAGAATGTAGAAGTATTGTGCCTCGTCTCCTTCTCGAAAAAGGAAGTCCCCCTTTCTGTGAGAATCTCTAACGGTAAGATCTATGAAGGCCTTCACAAAGTCCCTGTTCATCCCTCGCAGAAGATCCATCTGGTCAAAGTACATAGTCTTCCCTCCCTTCTTCCCTGGGGTGCGGGCCAACCGTTGAAGGCTCCTGCCCGGCGCCCCCTCAGCGGGAAAAGAAAAGCCAAGATAGAATTGCCAATGCCTTCTCACCAATTTGTTGTTTGGGCTTCAAGTGAGAATGTGACTTATCCTGCTCGGACAACAATACCCCAGGATCTTCGGCCAAACTCCCGTGAATGATTGTTGACGGCGAACAGGAGGCAATTTAGGCG
>JAFDHB010000322.1 GCA_019308985.1 Deltaproteobacteria bacterium
GTTTGCGTCTAAAACAATAGATCCAATTAATAGCGGAGGTAATGAAGATGAACTCAAGAAGATTTACGATGGTTGTGGCAATTTTCGGAGTAATCTTTCTTTCGGTTGTCCCTTTTGCCCTGGCAGATGAACTCATTGTCGTGGGCACTGAGAAAACGATCCAGGAATCCCAGCCATGGGTTGACTTCCTGAAATCCAACGAAGTGCCCATGAGGGTGGTAAGCCCGGAGTATTACGGTAATTACAAACAGGCAGGATTCATCATTATCATGGGGGGGTTGGATGAGCCGGGCGGGATAAAGGACATAGCCGAGGAGGTGCTGGGCAAAGAAGAGTTGGAGTCTGTCACCAGGGGGAATACTGGAAGGATGTTCCTCAAACCCGATCTATGGACGTCGGGCCAATATGTTGTGCTTTTTGTGGGGCCTGATGGAAAAGCCGCGATAGAGGCCAGGAAGGCAAACAAGGAAAAGTGGTGGGATATTATCACGGAGTACTTCGAGATAGAGGGAGGCGGGGGATTTCATACATACTAGACAGCAATGATGATGTGAGGGATAGGTTTTCCTTGGTGATTCAGGTATGGTAGCCTGATTTTCCCCCTAAGGATGGAGGTAATCGAGCGACAGTATTATCAACGGACTAGGGACATGGGCAATATATCCAGGAGGGGGTTCATAAAGAAGACAATGCTCATGGGGGCTGCTGCCACGGCATTTCCCAGGGTGCTCCTGTCCGGTCCCCCCTTGACAGGCGCTGAGGAAAAAGAGTACCTCCTCCTTACCCACCCTTATCTCGGAAGGCCTACTTATTCATCCATTGCAGTGAATCTTGTGGCCGGAGAGGAGGACATAAGTTGCTATATAAGGTTCAGGAGGCATGATGGTTCCCGGAGAGAGCCCTGGCAAAGGACGGAAGAGTATTATATAGACGCCTTCGCGCCAGTTGATGTTACTTTGGAGCCCTTGCTCGGAGATTCTTCCTATGAATATGAGCTTTATGCCCGTGAAAATACCGAGCCCCACTTTCGGAGGGTGACCCGGGGGATCTTCAGGACACAGAGGAGAAAGCCTTCGCCATTTTCGTTTGCCCTGCTCTCTGATGCTCACATTGCGCCCTTTTTCAGGGACCGTATGGAAGTCCTAAGGGAAGTGAGCCATAGCATCCGTACAAGGAAGCCGGAGTTTGCCTTTATGCTCGGGGATAATATCCAGACATTTACCTCCCACGGTGGCCCCATGACTGAACCAAGGTTTGGCCCCATACTTTACTCAGCGTTGCGCCATGCTCTCGGGGAACTGCCTTCTTCGGTGCCTGTTTACAAGGTGCTTGGGAACTGGGAAGGGGAGAATGGATGGCACCCTGATAGGGAGCGAGGCCCGCAAGGCGCGCATGGCTTGGATACCAAATCCCGGACCCGAGACCTATCCGGAGGGCGCGAGCGAGCACGAGGACTACTACGCGTTCACATGGGGTGACGTGCTTTTCATCGCCCTCAATGTGACAGGATACACGCCTTCTGACCATGCCATGCAATCTCCTGGGGGGAGGGCAGACTCCTGGACCCTTGGAAAGGAACAAAGGGAATGGCTTCATGACCGCCTCTCAAGGTCTAAGGCAAAATGGAAGCTCATCTTCATCCATCACACGGTGGGAGGCAATGCAGGTGATGATGTCAACTCCAGGTATGGGCGCGGGGGAGGCAGGGCTGCACAGATAGGGGAACAGGCCCTTATCCATAGGTGGATGGGGGAGTTCGGGGTGCAGGTCCTCTTTTACGGGCATGACCACGTGTTTACGGACATCCCGGTGGACGGGATCCATTACGTATGTGTCGGAAGTGCAGGCGCCCCCTGGAAATTCCCCGAATCCGTTACAGGATACAAGAGATACTGGACACCTTCGGGGTATACGCTGGTGGATGTCAGAGATGACAGATTGAAAGTCTCGTTTGTCAAACCGGACGTTCTAAACCCAGTTGGTGAGGTCCTCCATAGTTTTGAGATAGTACATTCGTAGGCGCCGTGTTGGCGAAGGAAGCAGAAAGCGTGATGGATGTCCCATTAAGAGCAGGGTCTC
>JAFDHB010000156.1 GCA_019308985.1 Deltaproteobacteria bacterium
ACAGACCAGATAGACCAAATGAACCAAACGGACCAGATGAACCAAACCAAGCAGAAACTGCGGGCCAATAAAATGACAAGAGACGTAAAAGTAGCGGTAGTCGGAGCAGGGTACTGGGGCAAGAACCTGGTGCGGAATTTCCACGCAATAGGGAATCTCGCGGCTATATGTGACAGTAACGGGGAGCTTCTGAAAGATCTGGAAAGAAGCTACCCTGGGATTCGCACTACGAGGTCCTTTCAATCAATCCTGGATGACACCTCCATTGACGCTATTGCCATGGCAACTCCGGCAGAGGCCCATTACGAGATGGTGAAGCAAGGGCTGTTGGCACAGAAGCATGTCTTCGTGGAAAAGCCCCTGGCCCTGGACGTCAGGGAAGGGATCGAGCTCAATGAACTGGCAAAGAGGAAGCAGAGAGTCCTCATGATCGGGCATCTCCTTCACTATCACCCGGCTGTAATCAAGCTCAAGCAACTGGTCTCAGAGGGAGAACTTGGCAAAATCCAATATATTTATTCAAATCGCCTGAACCTGGGTAAGATAAGGCGCGAGGAGAATATCCTCTGGAGTTTTGCACCCCATGATATTTCGGTAATACTCTCTTTGACAGGCGAGATGCCGGAGCGCGTAACAAGCGAAGGGGCTAATTACCTCCACAGGAAAGTCGCGGACGTCACACTTAGCAACCTCTCTTTTCCTTCAGGTATAAGGGCCCACATATTCGTGAGCTGGCTTCATCCCTACAAGGAACAACGCCTGGTAGTGGTGGGAGACAGAAAAATGGCCCAGTTTGATGACGTGGAACCGGAGCACAAGCTGCTCCTCTACCCTCACAGGATAGTGTGGAAGGACCATGTGCCAGTGCCTGACAAGAAAGAGGCCGAAAAGATCCCCATCGAAAAAAAGGAGCCCCTAAGGGAGGAATGCCAACATTTTGTAGACTGCATTGCCCAGGGTGTCATCCCCAGGACGGACGGGGAGGAGGCCATCAGGGTCCTTCGGGTGCTTCAGGCGTGTCAGAAATCCTTGGAGCAGGACGGCAAGGCGGTCCCTGTAAGCAAGATACCCTTGGAAGAGGCTTTTCCTAAGGTCTTCGTGCATGATACCGCTGTGGTCGACCCCGGATGTGAAGTGGGAGAGGGCACAAGGATATGGCATTTTTCCCACGTGATCAAAGGAAGCAGGATAGGAAGGGAGTGCAGCATCGGGCAGAACGTGGTGATAGGCCCTGATGTCTCCATCGGGAACAGGGTCAAGATACAGAACAATGTTTCCGTGTTCCAAGGCGTCACACTGGAAGACGGAGTCTTTTGCGGCCCTTCCATGGTTTTCACAAATGTCTACAACCCTCGAAGTTATATTTCACGTAAGAAGGAGATCCGGCCGACCCTTGTCAGGGAAGGTGCGACACTGGGGGCGAACTGCACAATCCTGTGCGGCTACACGGTGGGGAGATTCGCGTTCATAGGCGCAGGGGCCGTGGTCATTGATGATGTGCCTGACTATGCCCTCATGGTAGGCAACCCCGCAAAAATTAAGGGCTGGATGTGCCAATGCGGCATCCAGCTCCACTTCAATGAGGACAAGGCCACCTGCGAAGCCTGCGGCCTAAAGTATGAGAAGGCAGGAAATACGGTAAGGCCGGTTTAGCAAATATAATGTCAGGAGGGAAAGGATAACGGGAGAAGTCAATGGATTTTCTAAAGGCCATATTCTGGGACTATCCCGAATTTGCAGATGCAGAAACAGTTAGGAAGATCGTCGAACTGGGCTGGGAGGACAGCGGATACCGGTGGATGCTCAGGCGCTTTTTGGAATATGGCAGGGCGGTGGATACCATGAGCTTCTTCAGTATCGAGGAGATCAGCAGGGCAGTGCAAAGCCTGCGGTTGACGCCTTATACAAAAAAGAAATGGAGGCGTTTAATTGAAATTTACAGACCGGCCGATAGAAGATAAGAACTGTTACGCCTCGAAAAATCAGCGGGAGATCCTGTTAAAGTTGGCATCGGAACACTTAATAAAGGACGCCTTCTTTCTCACTGGAGGTACTGCTTTGTCGGTGTTCTATTTACATCATCGGGCGTCTGATGATATTGACCTCTTTAGACTTCCGCCTGGCTCTCTGAAAGAACTAGGCATTTGGATCAAGAGGAGTTGGCCAAAGGAATCTGTTATAATCAGGGAATCGGCCGACTTTCTGTCGTGTTTGATAGAAGGAGTTAGGGTTGATCTTGTTATTGATCCCCTTTCCAGCAAGGAGGCAAGGCCCTATGTGGGGCTTGAAGAAGCGGTAAGTTTGCAAGTGGATACGCTTAAAAATATTATTTCGAACAAATTTTGTGCGGCTGTGAGCCGTATGGAGCCAAAGGACCTCGTAGATGTGTATTTTGTATTAAGCAAGTACAAATGGGTTACCTTAGAAGACGTTTACAATACGGCCAGAGAAAGGGAAGTCCTGTTCGATGATCCTCCCACTGCTGCTTACCAGATCGAGGAGAGCCTTGAGCTCCTAAGGGGGAGACCAGAGCTTTTTCCCAGGATGTTTGTGGACTTTGATAGGAAAGATTTTTTTCGGTTTTTTGAAGAGTGCACCAAATGGATCTATAACAAAGTGAGGGCTAGATAGCTCAGGCCATTTTTCCCATAAGGTTGCGTTGTGCCCTTCGGTTGCTCGGAAGGCAATTATGATATCGGCATATTGTGCAACGAGGCACTTGATTGAATGATAGTCGGCCGGAAGTGTCGAGGGTGACGCGGATACCGCTCGTCAAACCCTATATCACGCAGGAGGTTAAGGATCGAGTCAGCGAAGTGCTCGACAGCGGTGACCTGACCGAAGGCCAGGTCACCAAGGCCTTTGAAGAATCAATGAGACCTTTGAAGAACCCGGCCAAAATTGCCGTTTGGTGGATGTTAAGGAAGTGGTGAAAAAAGGCTGTATCTTGTTTGAGCGTTAGGGTCCTAAAATTGTGGTAACCATAGGGATTAGGGGGGTCTCCCCGGACCATACAGACCAAATCGACCAAACAGACCAGATAGATTCACCCTGTGAAATTGACGATAGTCACAACGAAGTGTATTTCACCGGGGCCGAACAGACCAGACAGACGAAGGAGTTCTTAGGTGGAGCGGAGCAAGGACTGGATAGATGAGGCCAAGGGTGACCTGGAGCATGCCTTGAGCGACCTTGAGCATGGTTTTTACAACTGGGCCTGTTTCTCGGCCCAACAGGCAGGAGAGAAGGCCATAAAGGCGGTGTTCCAGAGAATGGGTGCGGAGGCATGGGGGCACTCCGTGGCAGATCTCTTGAAAGAGCTCGGGAGAAAGCACAGGGTGCCAAAGTCACTGGCAGAGGCCGCCTTGGAGCTGGACAAGGCATACATCCCTACCAGGTATCCCAATGCCCATCCATCCGGTTCTCCGCGGAGCCGCTATACAAAAAGGGAAGCGAAGAGGCTTATAAACAATGCCGAAAGCATCGTCAGGTTCTGTACGGATCTTTTATCCAAAATTTAGCAAGACGGAACTCCTAGAAAGACTCCAGAGCAAGATCAGGGTATTGGCCCGGGAGCTCCCCCTGTATCTTGTGGTTTTGATGGGATCTTATGCCCGTGGCGACTATACCGTCGGTAGTGATGTGGACCTGCTGGTTGTTTACAAGGGAAAAAAGAGGAAAGATGCCTTCAAAACCGTGAAAGAGAAGGTAGATGTCCCTTTGCTTGAGCCCCATGTTTACTCGAAAACAGAATACAAGAGGATGAAAAAGCTCATAAGCCGGATGACAAAAAATGGCATAATCCTTTTTCAGGAGCAGGCACGGACATGACCGCGAATATACGAGATCTAGACAGAGAGTGGAAGCGGCTAAGTGAAATGGTCAGGGCTGACCGGACGGTGCTGGCTGTTATCGTGTATGGAAGCCGTGCACGCGGTGAAGGAAAACTGACCTCGGATCTTGATGTCTGCCTGGTACTCTATCCCGCAAATTACAGCAGGCTTGATCAGTCACGAAGAAAGCTGGACTATTTGGAATTCTTTAACCTGGACGTCCAAATCTATCAACAGTTACCGATCTATATCAGGACAAAGGTGTTGAGGGAGGCAAAGACGCTGCGCTGTAAAGACGAGGGTATCCTGTATCAAGTGGCTTGCCGAACAGTGTAGGAATATGAGTACTTCAAGCACATCTACTACCATTACCTGGGGGAAGTGGCTCGTGGCTAATGTGGACAGAGAGCGGATTCTGGCTAGGATTGATGAGCTGGACAACTATCCCAGCGAGCTCAAAGAGATTGCGCCTGTAACATGCTGTTATCCGGCTTAAGACTCGGACTGCCGGCAGACGAAGAAGATCTTTTAGCAAACTGTTTATGGCCGATATCATATCAAAAGACATAAGGGAAAGAGTGCGTGTATGAAAGGATTTCGAAACATTTTGGTCCACGAATATGCCCGTGTCGATGATGAGAGTCTACGAGGCTGTTGTGAAGAAGCTGGGAGACTTCGGTCTATGCAAAGAGCACATCCTGAAGTTTCTGAAGGAGAAGGCCTAATAGATCTCTGCAAGGCATTCTGGACCTTGTGAATGTACAGAATATCCGGGCCGCTGCCAAAGCTGCCGGACGGAACCGGTGTCTTGCAACACGATGGAGCGTGGCAAAGTGACCAAAGAGACTAAACAGCCAGAGGAGACCGGCACACGGTGGGGGGATTCGCCTTCATAGGCGCAGGAGCCGTGGTCATTGATGACGTGCCTGATTATGCCCTCATGGTGGGTAATCCTGCAAAGATCAAGGGCTGGATGTGCCAATGCGGCATCCAACTCCACTTCAATGAGGACAAGGCCACCTGCGAAGCCTGCGGCCTCAAATACAAGAAATTCGGTAATAGGGTGAGCGAGGCGGGGCAACAAGGGTAAATGGCCAAAGATGAAATTGGTAACTATAGTTGGGGCCAGGCCCCAGTTCATAAAAGCTGCCACAGTGAGCCGTGCCATAGAGAAGCACAAGAACAATGGGCCCAGGCAGAGGATCATGGAAATCTCTGGACACGTAAAGCCAGCATCGTGGCTATGAGACGAGGCAGATTTTGAGAAGGAGAGAAAATGCGAATTCAACCATAATCCTAGCATCTCTCAAACGATCCTGTAAGGCTATGTCACGCTCGCATTCTGGTCAAATACAAAACGGGGGAGGATCAATTGGACATAAGAGACAAGAGAATACTGGTTATTGGAGGGGCTGGGCTCATTGGTTCACATGTTGTGGAAGAATTGCTCAAAGAAGACGTTAAAGAGGTAATTGTCTATGACAATTTTTGCAGGGGAACCTATGAGAATCTGGAAAAATGCCTGGAAGATCCAAGGTGTAGAATTTTTGAGATAGGCGGCGATATCCTTCAGACAGATATCTTGAACGCTGCCATGAAAGGCCTCGACGGAGTGATACACCTGGCTGCCCTATGGCTTCTTCAATGCTACGAGTTTCCCCGAGCAGCCTTTGATGTCAACATTCGAGGCACTTTCAACGTGCTCGAAGCATGCGTTGCCAATAAGATCAAGAGATTGGTATTTTCATCTTCGGCATCGGTCTATGGGGACGCAATTGAGGAACCTATGACCGAAGATCACCCATATAATAATTGGACCTTTTATGGAGCCACCAAGATTGCAGGGGAGCACATGTTCAAGGCCTTTCACAAGCGGTATGGTCTCGAGGGTGTAGGGCTAAGGTACATGAATGTCTATGGTCCTAGACAGGACTATAGGGGCACTTACATCGCTGTAATGATGAAGATTTTGGACAACCTTGACGAGGGTAGGCCACCTGTTGTATTTGGAGATGGAAGTCAGGCATATGATTTTATATATGTTGGTGACGCAGCCAGGGCAAATGTGTGCGCATTGAAAAGTGACGTGAAATTTGGATTCTATAACGTAGGGCGGGGTGTCAAGACGTCCATCAAGGAATTAACAGAGATGATTCTCAGAATAACCGGTTCCAATTTCAAGATTGTCTACGAACCAGGAGGGCAAACCTTCGTCACCAACCGTATAGGTGACACAGCTAGTGCAGAAAGAGATCTTGGATTTCGGTGGTCTGTGGATCTAGAGGACGGATTGAGGCGGCTAATTGAATGGCGACGATCGCACATGGAGCATGTAGCAATGAGGAGAAGAAAGGGTCAGGAAACTTAGATGGGAGAAATGAAGATTAATCCATCTTCTAGCGTCCTAGTCCTGGGATGAACTTCGGAAGGCGCTGGAGCAGACTGAAGAGACCGCACGAAAATGAAAAACATCCCTCTAATCAAGCCTTACGTTACTGAAGAGGTCAAGAGCCGAGTTTGCCAAGTACTGGAGAGTGGTTACTTGACAGAGGGCTCCGTTACCAGGGACCTTGAAGAAGCGATGAAGGTATTCATCGGTTGCAATTATGCTATTGCCGTATGCAATTGCACGGTAGGACTGGAAGTGGCTCTGCGCTCTCTAGGAGTTGGTCCTGGAGATGAGGTAATCGTTCCGGACTATACCTATCCAGCAACGGCAAGTGTTGTGGAAATTGTAGGCGCAAAGATCGTTATTGTGGACGTCGACCCAAGAAATATGTTGATCAACTATGAACAAATTGAAAAGGCAATAACCCCAAACACTAAGGCAATAGTCCCTGTTTCTATTTTCGGTAACCCCCTTGACTATGAAATATTGAAAGAACTGAAACAAAAGTATGGGTTCTATATTTTAGAGGATGCAGCGTGTTCTCTAGGAGCCTGCTACAAGGACAAGATGGTTGGTAATCTTGCTGATATTTCAGTTTTCAGTCTACACCCGAGAAAATTTATTACAACAGGGGAAGGGGGAATCATCACCACCAACAATTGTGACTGCGCAAAATGGATCCAATCTTACAAACATTTTGGTATGGAAAATTCTTCGGCAAGAGCATCAACTCATTTCGGACAAACAGGGACCAACTACAAGCTGAGCAATGTGCAGGCCGCTATTGGGGTCGCCCAAATGAAACATGTTAAGGCCCTGCTAAATACCCGTATTGAGTTAGCCATGAGATACACGGAAGCCCTATCCAATCACAGGGATATAGGCTTTCCTTCTGTTACGCCCGGGGGCTTACACTCGTATCAGTCCTACTGCATATTTGTAAGCAATAGGGATTCTGTTATTAGGGCATTGAAGGAAAGAGGAATCGAAACCCAGGTTGGGACATACGCTCTTCACATGCACAGGGCCTTTTATGACAACCCGAATTGTGAGATTCGGGGAGAGATGACTGGAAGCAGCTATGCATTCCATCACTGCTTAACCTTGCCTCTATACCACGATATGAGAAAGGAAGATCAAGATTACGTAATCCAAGAACTCTTGAACGCGTTGTAAGTCAGCGTGCAAGAGGTCTTAAACTATCGCAGCCTGAAATGTGTGGAATTTGCGGCATATTTAACCTGAACGGAGAGCCAGTATCACCAGTTGATTTGAGGAGGATGACTGACGCCATTGCCCACAGGGGGCCCGATGGCGAGGGGTTCTATATTGACAGTCTCATAGGGCTTGGACATCGGCGTCTCGCTATCATAGATCTTTCGCCATTGGGACACCAACCTATGATTTCCGCCAGAGGTGACTGCATAATTTCTTATAACGGAGAGATTTATAATTTCCAAGAACTCAGGGTGGAGCTAGAATCCAAAGGCTATCCATTCAGATCAAAGACAGATACTGAGGTTGTTCTCAACGCTTACTCTGAATGGGGTCCGGATTGTGTTCTTAAGTTCAACGGAATGTTTGCCTTCGCAATTTGGGACAGGGAGAAACAAGAACTGTTCCTTGCAAGAGACAGATACGGTATTAAACCATTGTATTACTATGTTAAGAATGGCCGCTTCTTGTTTGCTTCGGAGCAAAAAGCGCTGCTTTCA
>JAFDHB010000021.1 GCA_019308985.1 Deltaproteobacteria bacterium
CGCTTCCAGCTTCGGCTTTCCCTACACTGGCAAGACTCGCTTCCGGTGGGTGGCAAACCCTTACCGGGTGGGATTCGAACCCACTGGACTCCTTCAGCGAATTTCAAGTATGGCTTAGCCTGCCATATCTATTCCAACGCTCCAGGCTTGGCCTGGCGCCACTTACTGCTCACTTCCCCTCTTCCTGCTTTCTGCTTAGCCACTTTCCTCTTGCCTCTAACCTCAGACCTCTAACCTCAAACATTCCCTGGATCGCAGCAACATGTTGCTCCTGCAGGGGGAATTCAAAGTTCAAGGTTCAAGGTTCAGGGTTCAAGGTTCAGGGTTCAAGGCTCAAAGTTCAGGATTCAAAATTCAAAATTCAGCGCGTCATCTGCCGTCGGTCGTCCGTCACTTGTCACTTACATATCATGTTGAGGAGGGCCTGGCGTTTCTCCACCCGCACGGCATGAAACGCCCGCTCAAGGGCAGGTAGCACCTGGTCGGGGGTCTCCACCTTTTCCCCATACCCCCCAAAGGCCTCGCAGATCTTCTCGTAGTCCCCTGCAGGCTCGAGGGAGCTGAGGGGGAATTTCTCTGACCGGGAGGCGACTCCTTGGGGATGAACCCCAAGGGTAGCCCTTCTTACGGCATTCCACCGTTGGTTGTTGTATACCACTACGAGCAAGGGCAAGTGGTTTGCATTTGATACAAAATGACAGGCGCTTGGGACCGAGAACATATATGTGCCGTCCACCCACCGTGAGAATGACGGTCTTTTCAGGTTGAGCCAGTTTCAGGCCAAGGGCCGTCCCAAAGCTCCAACCCAAGTATCCTGCATGGGTCGGGCCGAAATAACCGCCCGGACGGTAGTCCAGCCTTTCCTCCATGGCGTTCCCGGACTCGTTCACGACTATGGTATCATCTCCCATGAACCGGGCGAGGTTGTGGGAAATCCATCCAAAATCCAGGGGCTTTCCCTGTCCTTCCCGCAGGGCGAATGCCTCTACAATGCTTGCAAAATCCGTCCCTGCGTTGGCAAAGAAGTACTCTATGCCCCTCAGGGAAAGTAGTTCCAGGAATGCATGGGCCACCGTCTCTGCATTAAGCGTGACTTTCACATATTCCTCCTCTGAAACTCTCTCCCGGGACCCTGCCATTTTCTTACCTGGAGGATGACCGTTGAACCCACGCAGATCAGCCCGATGATATCCGTGATCAATCCGGGTTTAATCAGGAGAAAGGCCGCTGCAAAGAGCATAAGCCTCTCATACTTCCCCGCATCCCTGACAAGATAACCAATGATTCCGGCACCCAGACAGATGACACCAATGATGGAGGTAAAGATTGACTGACTTATGTTCAAAGCAGATCCCATGAGGAGGAGAGAATTGTTGTATACAAACATGTAGGGCAGCAGGAACCCTGCCAGGGCGAATGTCCAGGCTGTCCAGCCCGTTTTCATGGGATCTGCCTTGGCGATCGCTGCTCCCGCATATGCGGCAAAGGATACGGGAGGCGTCACCATACAGAGCATTCCAAAGTAGAATATGAAGAGGTGTGCGGCCAGTGGCGTCACTCCCAAATTGACCAGGGATGGGGCAACGGTTGCCGCCAAGAGCACATAACATACAACGGTGGGAAGACCCATTCCGAAAATGATGGATGCCACCATGGTAACAGGCAGGGCTATGAACAGAGATCCGGCTGAAAGAGCTATAACCAGTGCCGTTATCTTTGCTCCCAGCCCCGTTAGCAAGACCACACCAATTACTACCCCGGCCGTTGCACATGCACAGACCACCATCACAGAGTTATTTGCTGCCTTGGCAAGCGCCTCTAATATCCTTCGAGGTCCCATCCTGGCCTCTTTCTTGAAAACGCTAATGATTACGGTCGCCAGCATGGCATAGAGTACGGAAATCCTCGGGGAATAGCCCTGTAGCAAGATCACAACCAACACGCCGATCGGTACTATGAAGATCCATTTCTTGTACAATACTTCCTTTATTGACGGAAGTTCCTTCTCCGGCAGGCCCTGTATGCCTATCTTCAAAGAATAGAAGTGGACGACACTAAAGATGGCCAAATAATAGAGTATCGCCGGGATTATTGCCGCCTTGCATACCGAAAGATAGGGGACACCCAAGTACTCGGCCATGATAAATGCGGCTGCTCCCATCACGGGGGGCATAAGCTGTCCTCCGGTTGACGCTACGGCCTCAACCGCTCCTGCAACGCGTCCCTCAAAGCCGATCCGCTTCATGAGGGGGATGGTCAAGGCCCCGGTCGTTACCGTATTGGCAACTGCGCTTCCAGAAATGGTACCCATCATGCCGCTGACCGCAACAGAGATCTTTGCAGGTCCGCCCCTTAGCTTTCCAAAGAGAGAGCTGGCGAGGTCTATAAAGAATTCCGTGCCTCCGCATATCTCGTAAAAGGCTCCAAAAGCAATAAAGAGGTAGATAAAGTAGGTCATGACTTTCAAGGGAACCCCGAACATGCCATTCTTTGACATGAAGAGGGTGGTTGCTATTCTTTCAATATCGTATCCCCTGTGGGAAAGGGGAGCTGGCAAGAAATGACCAAAAAAGGCATACAAGATAAAACAAAAGGCAATGATAAGGATTGGCCACCCCACGGCGCGACGTGTGGCCTCGAAGACCAGCAGGATGGTGACAATACCGAAGAAAATATCCCAGTTGGTAGGGCTGCCTACCCGAAAGATGAACTCCCAGTAGTCGACGTAAATATATATCCCAAATGAGAAGCTCAGAGCTGCCAGCAAAAAATCGATAAAGAGGAGTGGTTTGGAGCGGGCCATTTTTGGGAAAAGGGGATAATGAACAAACACCAGGGCCAGGCCAAAGCCCAGGAAAAGGCTCAACTGTTGCAGTTCCTGGATGCTCAATGTGGCCATGGTATAAATAACATAGATGGAAAAACAGACGGCTATCCACTTCCCTACTGTTGCTCGAATTGTTCTGGCCTTTTCCCCTTCTTGCCCTGTTCCTTCTGTCATTATCCTCTCCACTCCCTCGTAATCGGCGTTATTCCGCTGGAATGCGCGCGCAGAATCATTGGAGGTCTCGCTCAGCGGACCTCCACCCGGTCAATCCACCCGTATTAACCTTGAATACAAGGAGCTCCGTTCATCATTATCCTTGAGAGCCCTCAAGAAAATCAATTTTGCTGACCGGATCGGTTTGTCGCATGCATTGGCCGTCGCAATCCTGTTGCCCGGCTCTCAATTCTTTCGCACGAGGTCTCTCAGACCCCGTGCGACCGCTTAGGCAGCCTATTTCCACAGACCTTGCTCTTTGAAATATCTGATTGCCCCTGGGTGATATGGGTTACCCAGTTCGGTAGCCGAGAATTCGCGGCTCATGGCCTTGGCGGGGGCATAGATCGATGCGATACAATCCAGGTTTTCAAGTATGGCCTTGGTAAGCTTGTAAACCAACTCATCGCTCAGATCCTTCCTGCAGATCAATTGGATCCCATTATCCACCGTAAGAACCGGGTAATCGACGCCCTTGAAGTAATTCGCCGGATAGATGTAACGCCCAAAATAGGGATTCTTCTTGATATAGGGGACGATATCTTTCTCTTCCCAAGGGAGGATACGGATCTCGTGGGTGGCGGTCACCATCTTTGCCAGCTCTGCCGTCAAAAAGGAGCCATCGACCGTGCCGTCCTTCAATGCATCTGCCAGGGCACCAGTTGGGAGAAAGTAGGGTTTAATATCCTTCTTGTAGTTTATCCCGTGGGCGGCAAGCTGGAGCCGGGAGATCACTCCGATACCACCGGTACCAACGCCGACCTTCTTGCCCTTGAGGTCACGTATCTTGTAAATCTTAGACTTTTTCAGGACCGTCCAGACATTACCATTGGGTAGAAGTCGAACCACTACCCGGAAATCTATTGCCTTTTTACTGAACATCTTCATCTTGTTCCGGGCAAAGTAACCAATCATAGGGGAGATTACCGCCAGATCGATCTTTTTCTGATCAATCAGCCTGAGGTTCTCTGTAGAGCCCTCGGTGAACTCCGCCGTGACATTGACCTCAGGGAGTGCCCGGTTGATGCATTGAGCAACAGGATTCCCTATGTTGTAAAAAAGCCCCCCTACTGAAGCGGTCCCCATGGAGAGCTGTTTCACTGCTCCATGGGCCATGCCCCCCTTGAATACGGCACCTTGGAGGGTAAAGGTGAATACCAGAACGATGACGCTGAAAAAAATCACTTTGAATGTTCCACTCTTAGACATATCGGCCTCCTTTCTGGATGCTAGGGTTGAAAGTGCATTCCAATTGATATCCAGGCAATAGCCTTTCCCTGTGGGATCTATCACCTCCTTTCCTGTCTCTTGGTTTTTCAATGCATTGCAGAACCGCCATCAACCGGGATGATCTGGCCGGTGATAAGGTCGCTGTCGTCAGAGGCTAGAAAGACTATAGTTTGAGTAATCTTCTAGCATTACCCTCGTAAATCATCCTGCGCTCTTCATCCGTGATGGGCAGGGCATCTATCACCCTGATGGTCTCCCTTATGTAACCAGGGCCCTTCTCAGGATCAAATGGACTGTCAGAGGCAAAAAGAACATGGTCGGCGCCAAAGAAATCCATGCCGCACTTTGTGGCCGACAGGGAGCCGAAAAGGGCGGTATCTGCAAAGAACATCTTGAAGTATTCCAGGTGGGGCCTTTTCAACTGCTCCAGTATCTTGCTGTAGTCTTCGTCCGAGGTGCGTGCGCCCAGTTGATCCCAACCTGGGCCCACCCTTCCCTCAAAGTAGGGCACCATCCCTCCCATGTGGTGGGTTATGATCTTGAGATTGGGGAACTGGTCAAAATAGCCCCCAAATACCAGACGAGCCATCATCACGCTGGTCTCGTAGGGCCAGCCAAAGGTCCACCATATCTCGTACTTGGATTTCTTTTCCGTGAGGTAGTCCGGGAAGTTGGCACCTCTTGCCGGATGCACCCATATGGGAAGGTCATGTTCAGCCATTCTCTGAAATAGGGGTTTGTATTCCGGAAGGTCAAGGGGGGCGCCTTTTACGTTGGTAAAGAATTGCACACCAACGGCCTTGAGATCCTTGATAGCCCTGTCTATCTCCTTTAAGGCCTCGTCGGGATTGTTCATGGGCAGGGAAGCTATAAAGCCGGGGAATCTGTCGGGATACCTGGCAACATAATCGGCCATTCCGTCGTTGGCGGCCTTTGCCAAGTCCGGCGTGATATCCGGACCTGCGAGCAACTCGATGGGCGGTGAAGCCAGGCAGATGACCTGCACATAATCTTCGAACTGGTCCATGACCTTGAATCGCTCGTCCAGGTCATATATGACCGGTACTTCCCTCACGCGCTTACCTATGTCTTGAAGGTTCGGATTCACCTCCATCATCTTCTGATAAAAACTCCTGGGGAAAATGTGGTTGAAAATGTCAATCTTCATCTAACTCCTCCTTCTCTGTAAGGTCCTAGTCTATACATCATAGTCCAGCCGTTCAAAGCGGGTTACGGGATTCCCGTGTGCTCCCTTGGATACGATGATGAGACCGCAGTAATTATCGTCATCCGTTTCAGGGAAATCGGCCCTGTAATGATAGGGAGGGAACCGTGACTCCTTCCTTGCCAGTGCAGCCGCAGCAGTGATCTTTGCTACCTCCTGTATATTCATGGCCTCGTGGACCCTCATCAGTTCGTGGAGATTATCCGCCTTCAGGTCTCCGTGGGCCTCGTCCAGGGCATCCAGCTTCCTGATAGCGTCCTCGAGGCTCCTCCCTGTCTTGACCGGCCCGAAGTGATCGGTCGTAATAATTCGAACGGTATCCTCGAATTCCCAGTAGGTCACACCCTGCTTCTTGCCCAGGGGCTTGAAAACCCTTTCCTTTTCTTCCGCCATCATTGACGGAACCAGGGGCGCAGGTTTCTTGACCTTCCTGGCATACTCAGCGGCCTGTTTCCCCGCTGCATAACCGCCCGCCACGCACATGTGAAGGCACCCCATCTGGTCGGAACTGTCACCGGCAGCAAAAATCCCGGGGACATTCGAGGCACATTTTTCATTTATCTTGATCCCGCTGCCGCATACTTCCGAGGGGCGTGCCTGCATGGGCTCCGAGACGGTCATCTCAATCATTGTCCCCTCCAGATCGTATCCCTTTTTGACAAAGAAGTCGGGAAGCGTGTCTTTGTCATACCCCAGGGTCGTAAACAGGGCTTCACGATCCTTTCGGCTCAAGTGGCGGCAGTCCATGTAGATCGGCCCCCGCCCCTCCTTGAGTTCCTGGTAGGTGGCCCATACAACAATATTCCTCGGTGCCCTTTCACCCATAGGATGATAGCGTTCGAGATACCTCTCCTCCAGGGAGTTTATCAAGCGAGACCCCATCCCCAAGAAGGCATTGAAACCCGGGGCGCTGAAGCCCTTCGGGACAATGGTCATGCGGATATACTCCATATTTGCCATCTCCACGCCTGCATCAAATGCCGCCCTGTGGAGATCACCTGTGCAGGCAGGACAATACCAGAGGTTAAAGGGATTTCCGGTCTGGGCCTTGAACATGCGGTTCGTGTTGCCCGTGGAAATGATGACGGCCTTTGCGCTCACCTGGTAGAAATCCCCCGTGCGCATGTCAAATCCAGTAAACCCTGCCAGGGAGCCATCATGAAGAAAGAGGTTCGTGACCTGGACCCTCCCGAGGACCTTGCACCCCAGTCTCCTGACTTCCTTGGCCATCTTTGGCTTGAGCCTCTTGCCGTTAAAGTTTATGGCATAGGGGCCCGGCATTCCCAGGGCCTGAGTCCTGTAAAATTTTCCCGTCTTGGGATCCCTCAAGGGCACGCCTATTCTCTCTACCCGCTCTATTGCCGCCCGGTATTCGTCGCAGTAAACCGCTTCCTGTATCCTGAGGTTTGATGCCCCCCTTGACACCTTCGCAACCCAGCCCAAATATGCTTCCCTGGTATCCCACGGTTCCCCTGTTTCAAGGTAGGCGTGAAAATGATCAATACCCCCTGCTATGGCCCCGCTCCTCTCGATATTCGCTTTATCCACAACGAGAACTTCAAGCCCCCTCTCCGCCGCGGCCATGGCGGAGTTGAGGCCTGCTGTCCCACCCCCTATGATAGCGACGTCTGTTTGGATCTTGATAAGGTCACCCATTGCATCCTTCCTTTATTTTGTCCTGAAAAACCTGGTCGTCCCCCGCATAGCGGGATCTGCGATGGGCCAAGATGTTTACGTCTTTCCCCTTTCAGAACCGCATCCCCTTCCTCGGCCCGGCTATACAGAGACCATGATCAAGGGAAAGTGGATCTCAATCGCACCCGTGGGGCAGTCCTGCCTGCATGCGCCGCAATGCCAGCATTCATCGGGATATCGAACCGCAACCTCCTGATCCCCCATGTAAATCACGTCCAGGGGGCAGTGCTTATCACAGATTCCACACATGTTGCACTTTTCCCTATCAATGACTGGTGGCACACTCTACCTCCCTTCCAAGGTCAATAGTCCGGTGGCTATTGATGCTCTCGGCGCCCGGCGTGTTGTCCCTTCAGCCCTTGTCCATCAAGTTCTTGAGCCTGTCGCCGACTTCGAGCAGGTGATTCTCCATTATTGTACGCGCCTTTGCCTTCTGTCTCCCCACTATAGCCTCCAGTAATTCCTCATGGTATTGAATAGAATTCTGAGATCTCAAGACACTTTCATTGTAAGAGGCAGGCTGATCTCCTCCCCTTGCATCAGGCGTCAACCGACTAAGGAGTGCTTGGACAGCCGCCACAATGGCACCCACCACTATGACGAATACGTGGTTGCCGGATGCCTGCGCCAGGAGGTTGTGAAACTGTATGTTTTCCATGACGGAAACCTCGTTTCTCTCGATTTTCGCTAGTGCCCTGGCAATATTTTTCTTGAGTTCCCTCACTTGGGCTTCCGTGATATTATCCACCACGTGATCCAGCACCACCTTTTCAATCTCTATGCGGGCGACGGTCAGCTCACCTATGGAAATTCTTTGAAGCCGAAAGGCATCGAGGAAAAGATTGTTGATAGCGTTGAGGATAGTGTCTTTTATCAAGGGGCCACCTGTACCACCCTTTTGGACACTGATGAAACCCGAAAGCTCTAGGATCCGTAATGCTTCCCGGACCGTCTGGCGGGATACATTGAACTGCCTGGCCAACTCTATCTCGGAGGGGAGGCGGTCGCCGGGCTTGAGCACACCTTCCAGGATCAGCTCCTTGATACTGGCGGAGACCTCCTCAAAGGTCCGTCTGGTCTTCACGGGGGTAAACAATTCTTTCAATTCATTCATGGGTAACTTGTGTCTGACAATCTGACATGAACAATAACCACGTTAGTCTCCCAATGTCAACACAAATTAGTCTTATGCCTCTCCTTGGATAGGCGCAGAGCACCTTGCCGAAAGGCCCAGCCCTAGCTGGCGGCATCCGGGTTTCCTGATCCGGCTGAGTAAATTAGTGTGCCAGCCCCTGGCGTCCACAAAAAATACTCCTTGACATCCCTATCAAATTTTCCTAGCAATAGCAATAAAGTCTTAATGTAAGATCTTTAGACCTCCATCTGAAATTTGCCCTACTTCGCCCAGATCAGCAAGCTAGAAGGCTGGAATGTGGCGAAGCTCAACACTCTGTTTCGCGAAACTATGCGTGTTTTCTACCAATTGGTAGGGACCAATCACTCTTTCCTTTGGAAGCTAAGACAGGGACCTTGAAATGGACAATCTTCTCCATGCCCTTAAGAGAAAACGTCTTTCCGAGGACATAACCGAACAACTCAAGAAGGCTATATACGAGGGCAGTTACAGGCCGGGAGACAGATTGCCTTCGGAAAACGCCCTCGGCGAGATCTTCCAGGTAGGGAGACCGGTCGTGAGAGAGGCACTCAGGGCCTTGGAAAACTCCGGGCTGATATTCGTAAGGCCAGGAGCAGGAGGCGGCGCATTCGTCAAAAAGATAGGGTCCGGGACCCTTTCTCAGGCCCTCGAGGGGATCGTGCGGTTGGACAACATCTCCATGGAAGAACTGACCGAAGCACGCCTGGCCGTTGAGACGGCAATTTTGCCCCTGGCCATGAAGGGTATGACAAGCAAAGATATTGAATCCCTCGAGGAAAACATCCGGGAAGCCAGAAGGTGTCTTGATGAAGGCATACACGAACCCAAGAACTTGAAGTTTCATATCCTCCTGGCCAGGGCATCTCACAATGCCCTGCTCATCAAAATCTGTGAAGCCCTCCTCAAAGTGATGGCCAGACTGCTGGAGGCCTATGATTACAGCTATGAGCGCAAGAAGACAATCCTCCAGGAACATGAAGAATTGCTGGCCCTGATCAAGAGCAATGATTTCGAGGCCCTGAGAAGGGCCTTGGAAAAGCATATCAGGGACACCAACAGACTTTTCGATGTGGGCCGATGAATTTCCTATCGGCCTGGGATCAAATCAAAACTTCAAACCGGGAAAGGAGGAATAACCAGCAATGAAAAAGTCAGCGATAATCCTTTTAACCCTTTTCGTGGCCTTTTCCCTAGTATTCGCGATCGACCTCCATCCGTCCTATGGGGCCAAGAAGATCTCCATCAAATTGACTACCATACAAATGCCCAAACAACAGATGGGCAGGGCCGCCCTAAAGCTCGGCAAGGTGGTCAACAGGGAACTGGGTGATCGAGTTCAAATGAAGGTCTATACCTCCGCCCAGCTTTACAGGGGAAAGGAAGAGATGGAAGCCCTGATCCGGGGAGAAATCCAGATGGCCTTTGTTATCGGCTCGCGCCTGGAGACGATAGATCCGGCCCTTCAATGCTTCAAGCTCCCATACCTGTTTCCAAACGTAGACATCGCTTACAGGGTCTTGGGCGGGCCCCTTGGAAAGGATCTTTTTAAAATGCTACCTCCCAGGAATCTCCAGTTCCTGGGAATCGTCCACGCGGGGAACGTGGTCTTCTCAAATGCCAAGCGACCCCTCTTGTGGCCCGAGGACTTCAAGGGTCTCAAGATTCGCTCCTATGGACGCATGGGGAAAGACACCGCGGCATTCCTCGGTGCCACCGCCGTGGTTACACCCTCTTCGGAGACCTTCAGTGCCCTCCAGACCGGAGTCATTGATGGTGTCATGACACCCAACTCCGTGTACCTCTTGCGCAAGTACAACACCATCCAGAAGTACGTGACCGACGGGGGCCTGGTAAATTTTACAAACAGCGTTCTCCTTGCGAACCTCAAGTTCTGGAACGGTCTTCCACCGGACGTCCGGACAAAGCTGAAAGGCATGGTGGACGGGCTGATCGCAGAAATGAGGGCGGAAATGAAAGCCGACAACGAGGCGATCTTTGACCGCATCAAGGCCTCCGGGAACGAGGTTTACCGCCTGACCCCCGAGCAGGTGGCCGCATGGAAGAAGGCCCTTCAAGCCTTATATGACAAGTATGGTCCGGAGATCGGCAAGGATCTGATTGAAAGACTTGAAAGAGAAATCGCAAGACTTTCCCCTTAATAACAGAACCAGTGGTGCGCTGTTGAATCAGTACACCGCTGGTTCGATGCAAGACAGGTCATATGGTGCATCCCAAAAGGCTTATTGAAAAGTGGGATTTCATCGAGGGAAAGATCTGTGCCATTCTCCTCGGTGTATCCGTGAGCCTCGCCTTTTATGAGGTCATATCCCGCTATTTCTTCCATTTCTCTATTGACTGGGCGGAAGAGATCACCCTCTATGCCATCGCCTGGATGACCATGTTCGGGTCCAGCAAGTTGATAAAGGAAGATGAACATGTAAGAGTGACCATTCTTCCGGCGATACTGAGCAGTGAAAGACGCAGCATACTGGAGTTCTTGAACGCCCTCGTATCTCTCGTATTCTCCCTGGTGGTTACCTATTCCGGGATCTTGCAGGTAAAGAGCTCCTTTGCTTCCGGCATTATCTCAGAGAGCTCGCTGAGGATACCCCACTGGATCCTGTATCTGGTGATGCCTATTGGCGGGGCACTGTTTTCTCTTCGACTGGTCGAGCGGATAGGAGGGTCGTGGAATCGGATCAACCTGGGAAAACTGGCGACTGATCCCCTATTCTTCGCTTATGTCTTTTTCGGCATGAGCCTCTGGTTCCTGTTCAGGATAGATTTTGATCCTTCATTCATCCTTGCCTTTGGTCTCCTTGTACTCCTCATCCTGGGTGTACCCATAGGCTTTGCCCTGGGGTTCGTGTCCTTGAACGTCCTTTACTTTGTGGATCTCCTCCCCATTACCGGGGTAGCACCCAAGATGTTCGAAAGCATTACGAAATTCTCCTACCTGGCCATACCCTTCTTCATCCTGAGCGGGACATTCATGACCAAGGGAGGGATCGCACGGCCACTTCTCAACTTTGCCGATGAATTGCTCAAATGGATCAGGGGAGGCTTCGCCATTGCGGTGATGTTCGCATGCCTTATTTTCTCGGCCCTTTCCGGGGCAAGTGCGGCCATTGCAGCGGCCCTCGGCATTATGGCGGTCCCCGTCATGATGGAGAAGGGTTACCCGAAACGCCTCAATCTTGGTATCCTTTCCGCCGGTGGGACCCTTGGCGTCCTGATCCCTCCCAGTACCATCCTTATACTCTACGGCGCCATCAGCGGAGAATCCATCGCTGACCTCTTCAAGGCGGGGATATTGCCAGGTATCATTATCGGCCTGGCCCTCTGTGTGTTGATCTATATCATCTGTAGAATCAAGGGATACGGCCAGGCAAGCGGTCAAGAGAAATTCAATTTCGGCAACCTGGGCAGGAGCTTCCTTAAGGCCTTCTGGGCCCTGCTCATGCCTGTCATCATCCTGGGAGGTATATACTCCGGCTTTTTCACGCCCACGGAAGCGGCAGCAGTGGCGGTCTTCTATGCCGTTGTGGTCTGCAGCCTGACCTATTCCAGAATCGGTCTCAGAGATATCTTCTCCGTACTCGAAGAATCCACCAAGGTCAATTGCCTCATCTATTTTATCATCATGGGGAGTACCCTTTTCAGCTTTCTGGTCACCATGGAGCAGCTTTCAAACCGAATCCTTGACCTCGTGATAGGCCTTAACATGGATACCTGGCTCTTCCTGCTGATCGTAAACATAACCATATTCTTTATGGGTTGCTTTTTGGGGCCGGGCGCCATTCTCCTGATGGTGGTTCCGATACTCTACCCCATGTTGGCAGACTTGAATATCAATCCAATTCATTTCGGGATTCTGCTCACCATCAACATGGAGCTGGCTTTCATAACACCCCCCTTTGGCATGAACCTCTTTGTCTTGAGCGCTGTGTGCAATGAACCCATAGTGGAGGTGGTAAAGGGACACATACCCTTTCTCATCCTCCTGTTCGGAGCACTGCTTATCATAACCTACTTGCCCGGAATAAGCCTTGTCTTTCTTTAGGAGGAGCACATCTTATGGGATTTACGGCAATAGAAAAAATACTCATGAATCACTCAGTTACGCCCCTTGAAACAATCTCCCCGGGTGACTTCGTCACCGCAAGGATCGACTATGCCGGGCTCCATGAAGGGGTTGACGCGCGCAAGTTCGAACAATTCAATGAGCTGGGAGAAATGACCGGGGTCTTTGACAGGGAGAAGGTCGGGATCTTCCTCAGTCACCATTTTTGCACTGCCCATAGCGATGAACTGGCCCAAAACCAGAAGGAAACCAGGGAGTGGGCTCATAAACTGGGATTGAAGGTATTTGACTTCGGCTCCGGAATAGCACACATCATTATCATGGAGCAGGGATATGCATATCCCGGGGCCCTCTGCCTGTTCGGAGATTCCCATGCGAACGCTTACGGCGCGGTGGGCGCCATGGGGACCCAGTGCGGGCTCGAGATGCTCGAGGTCTTCCTGACAGGCACCCTCTGGTTCCGGGTCCCTGAAACCCACATGTACATGATAGAAGGGAAGACTCGGGACGGCGTTTACCCTAGAGATGTCATTCAGCATATAGTCGCTGATGCAGGCATGGATGCATCGGTTTACAAGGCCATTGAATGGGAAGGCCCTTACATACATTCCCTGCCCGTACCCCTGAGGTTCCCTTTCACACTGATGTCCACGGAGCTTGGAGCAAAATGCTCATTTATCGAGCCTGATGACATTACACTGGAATACCTCGAGGGGCGGGTGAAAAAGCCCTTCGAAGTAGTAAAGAGTGATCCTGATGCGGCAATTGAACGGATTTTCAGATTCGACGTGTCGGACCTGGAACCCCAAGTAGCTGCGCCGTCTTCACCGGACAATACAAAGCCCATCTCGGAAGTCTTGGGGGAGAAGATAGACCAGGTCTGCATCGGAACCTGCACCGGGGGGAGCATTTACGATTTCAGGGAAGCAGCCAAGATCTTGAAGGGAAGGAAGGTTAAGGCAAGAACCCTGATCATCCCTTCAACCCGCGAGGTCCTGGAAGCATGCACGCGAGAAGGTCTCATGGAGATCTTCGTAGAGAGCGGGTGTGACATTTTTCCTGCCTATTGCGGCACATGTCAGACCTTCAGTGTCGGACACCTGGCCCCAGGCGAGGCCCAGATGCACCCTGGACCAAGGAACTGGCCCGGCAGGACCGCCGAAGGATCCTTTACCTATTTGGCATCACCGGCCACCTGCGCAGCCACGGCAGTCGAAGGCAAGATCGCGGACCCAAGGAGATATCTCTGAGAAGATAGGGGAACCAAGCACCGGCGGAGGATATATGGTTATGAATGGCGAATGGATCGTCGAAGGAAACGTCTGGAAAGTCGGAGACAATGTCAACACCGAGAGCATTACTCCAAGTAAATGGCTCCATGCCGGCCATGACCTGCTCATGGAGCATATAGGTGAGTTACTCATACCGGAATTTCCAAGAAAGGTAAAGGAGGGTGACATCTGGGTCGGCGGAACCAACCTTGGGTGCTCCTCATCAAGAAATGCACCGCTCTTCCTCAAGGACAAGGGGATCGGTGCCATAGTGTGTAACAGTGCATCGAGGATATTCTACAGGAATTCCATCAACTCCGGGCTACCCATATTCAGCATTGGAGAGGAGGCTGATAAGATGAAGATGGGCGACCGGCTGAGGATCAATGTAAGGACGGGCAGTATCCAAAACCTGACCACGGGGGAGAGCTGCCAGGCCAAACCTTTCCCGGATTTCATCATGGCCATCCTTGAGGCAGGAGGGATCGGCCCCCATATACTGGGCAGGAAGGGAGAGTATGAGCTCCTCAAGTAGATTAGCGGGGCTCGGTCACGGAATAGTGAGCAGTAAGCAGTGAGCAGTAAGCAGCGGAAGAGACGACCGACGACCGCAGAAGTAAGAAATAGCAGTCACTTGTAACTCGTCACTCGTATCTCGTGACTCCTTGTAGGAGCAACATTTTGTTGCGATCCAGGGAATGTTTGAGGTTGGAGGTCTGAGGTCAGAGGCGAGAGATAAGAGCAGAACGACAGAAGACCGTGGACTTTTGGCACGGATTACACAGATTTCACGGATCGGTTTGAGACAGCGGAAGACAGGGGCCCGAGCGGAGCGCCCGTGACCACCGCTCACTTCCAGATTGCTATGGCCGTGTTATGCAGCGGTGATTCGGATGCCCGAATCCCGCTGCTGAAAAACCTGTGCAATCCGTGTAATCCGTGCCAAAGACAACAAACGGGCGAAAGGAAATGAGAAACAGGAAACTTGAAAAGGCCCTGGCGCTGATGGATCAAAAGGGACTCGGTGCCCTGATCGTTTTCTCCGGCGGGACATGCAGCATCCTCAGGCCCAGTTACCTCTATTATTTTTCCGAATTCCGGCCCATGGGGTCAAGGAATGCAGCAGTGGTATCAAGGACCGGGGATGTGCTGCTCTTGGTGGAACCCGAGTGGGATTCTCCGAGAGCGAAGGCAAAGACGTGGATAGGGGATGTCAGGGGAACTAATTCCTTTACCAGGGACCTGGCTGTTGTCCTCCAGAAACTTGCGCCGACAGGCCCAGTGGGACTTGTGGGTGCTGGCGAGATGACCAGTGAAACCTATCTTGCCCTTGAAAGAGAGCACGATTTGGTCCCTGCAGACCATATCATAGAAGAAATAGCCGGGGTGAAGACAGCAAGGGAGTTGGCCGTAGTCAGAGAGGTGGCGAAAACAGCTGATATGGGTTTCAACGCCTTCCTTGAATCCGCAAGGGTCGGGATCAGGGAATATGAGCTTGCCGGCCAGGTGGAATACGCAATGCGTTCAGCAGGTGCCGAGGACATCTTTATCTTGCTCAGTTCCGGGAGACATAACTATGAGATGCATGAACCCCGGGACAGGCGGATACAGGAGGGAGACGTGATCATAGGAGAGATAACACCTGTCCTGGAAGGACAATTCTTCCAACTGTGCAGGACCGTCGTTGCAGGGGAGCCTCCCCCGCTTGTACCCGAGAAATATGAGATCCTCCTCAGTGCACTGGAGGAAACCTTGAAAGAGGTCAGGGCGGGGGCGCCCGCATCAGTGATATCCAGGGTCATGAACGGGGTCATCAGCAGGGCAGGTTACGCCGAATTCTGCTACCCTCCCCACATGCGGGCCCGGGGCCACGGATTTGGCGTGGGATCGATCGCCCCTGGTAGTGCTATTGACGATGACACCAGTGCCATCCTCAGAAAAGATCAGGTGGTGGTGATTCATCCCAACCAGTACCTCCCTGAGGTCGGCTACCTGGCTTGCGGAGAGACCTATTTGATAACCAACGAGGGGCCGGAAAAGCTCTCCAAAACCGAAACCAAGCTGTATGTTAAAGAGGGATAATGATGAAAACCATGCAGCCTGCATTGAGAAACGGACGAAACATCTGGGACCCCATAAATATGCCGCCACAGGAATTCCAGGAAAGGGTCGGAAAGGGCCGAGAGGGGATGGGGAAAAGGGGCATCGATTGCCTTCTCGTCTATGGTAATGCCTTTGATGAGTACGCAAATCCGTGCTATTTCAGCAACTACGTCATAAGGCTCCCCAAGGGGTTTATGGTGGCAATACCGAGGGGGGGAGAGCTAACCCTCTTCTTTGAGGGGGCCTCCCGAGGCCTGCCCAGTGTCAGGATGATCACCTGGATCCAAGATGTGAGGGCCTGCCCGGATGTCGCCAGGAAATGCGTTGAATACCTGAAGGAAAAAGGCCTCATACCCGGCACAATAGGTGATGCGGGACTCAAGAGATTGATGCCCCATCACCAGTTGAAATCTTTGACAGAGGCCCTTGAAGGTTGCACTGTACTGGATGCCGAGGATATGGTCCTGGACATGAGGAAGATCAAGTCTCCACGGGAACAGGATCAGGTAAGGCGTGCCTCGAGAATCGTGAAGCATTGCCTTAACCTCCTGTCTGCTAAGACCTTCCCGAACTTCAATGAGAGGTCAGTGGAGGCATTCATCATCAAGGAGGCCCGAATGGAAGGGGCCGAAGATGTAAGGCTGCTCCTTGCAAGGTCGAGCGAAACACAAGGGGCATTCAGACCGACTGAAAACAGAGTCATCCCTGATGGAACAACCATGATGCTCTACCTGACCCTGTCATTTGAAAGGTACTGGTCTTCCGCAATCAGGACTTACGTGGTCAAGGACAATTCATTCTCCTTGTGCGAAATGCCGGAGCTCGATTCGCTTTTCAGGGAAAGAGTAGCGAAAATTCGGCCCGGGATTTCCGTCTCCGAGTGGTGCGAAGAGACCATGACCGAAATCAGCAAGCATGACGGGGATTTTCTCTTGGCTTACCGCCTCGGTGAGGGAGTCGGTCTGAGCCCCGTGGAGAGGCCACTAGTGGAAGTTGGGGCGAGCGAAGATTTCCTGGAGGCTATGTGCCTCTGTCTCCGCTTGGGCTACAAGGATAGCGGACTGGGTGATGTCATGATCGGCGACACATTCCTCTTGACCGGGTCCGGCCCCCTTTGCCTGACAGCTTGAATTGTACTCTTTGAGAGGGTATGGAAATGTCATCAAGCTATTCCTTGAAACAATGCGACCTTCTCATTATCGGCGGCGGAGGCAGCGGAGTCCTCGCTGCCGTGGAGGCATCCAGGCACAGGGATCTCAGAATCATCCTGGCAAGCAAGGGCCCTGTGGGGAAAAGTGGATTGACCCCAACCGCCAACGGAGGAACGGCATTCCATGACTCACCTGAACACACCTTCAGGGAAATGGTTCAGGCCGGTGACTTTCTAAACGACCAGAGACTGGTGTGGCTGTTAGCTCAAAAGGCTGGAGGGGCCATTGAGACCCTTCAGGGTTTCGGTATCCGGACCACGCCCATCAGGCCTACATCCAGGTGCGTTCTCCCTGATGATCTGTTACCTACGTGCAGGCGAAAGGTCATCCGCACGCCCAACGTAGAGTTGATGGAAGACGTGCTCATAACTCGTCTCTTGAGCTTAGGTGAAGGCATCTCCGGGGCCACTGGCATGGACCTCAGGACAGGAGATTTCTTCGTTATCCAGGCTAAGGCGATAATCATTGCCACCGGAGGACTTGTCGGAGAGCTTTATCCTATTACGAGTAACAACCCTTTCGGAATCAGTACCGACTCTTCCGGCACCGGCCACGCCATGGCCTACCTTGCCGGTGCAGAGCTCCTGGACCTGGAAATGATACAGTTCGTTCCCCTCCCCGGTAACAGGAGGTGCCGGAACCTGCGCTATTTCCCAGAGTTCTGGGATGGCCCCTACACCAACCGAAAGGGGGAAGTGATTGAGTCTCAGATCGACTCCTACCAGGGAAAATCATACAATCATCTGTTTGTACAAAAACTGTGCAGGGAAATGGAGAGGGGCAACGGCCCCATCTATGTGGACCGCCGGGGCATCCCCAGGACTCATAGTGCACTCAAAGTCAAGAGCTGGGAGAGAAGGAGAAAATTTATCAGGAACCTGGGGATTGACCCCTTTGAAAACAAGGTCAGTATTCTCATCGGTTCGCACTTCTGCATGGGTGGAATCAGGGTAAATGACAGGCTTGAAACGAGCATTCCAGGTCTCTTTGCGGCAGGAGAGGTGATGGGGGGTGTCCATGGGGGACTTCGACTCCCCGGTTACAGTTTTACCCAGATGATCGTCTTTGGTTTCGAGGCAGGGAAACATGCTGCCCAATATGCCCTCGGCCTCGAGCGGTCTCAAAAACTTCCAGACTGGGCAATCGAAGAGGAAAAAAAGAGGCTTTACGATTACCTGCATCAAAAGGATGGACGTCTCACCCTTGGAGCATTGAAAGGGGAACTCCAACAAATCATGGAGAATCATGTGTTCGTGTTCAGGGAGAGGACGGGTCTTGAAAAGGCAAAATCCGAAATCTGCGAACTCAGGGAAAGGGCATCACGACTGGCCGTATCCGGCTTCAAGCGTTTCAACCTGGAGTGGGCAAGGGCTATAGAGTTCTCCCTCATGCTGGAGATGGCCGAAATCATTACTGAGAGTGCCCTTATGAGGGAAGAAAGTCGTGGCTTTCACTTCAGGAGGGATTTTCCAAAACGTAATGACAAGGACTGGTTGAAACACACTGTTATCAGAAGGGACAGTGATGGGAGGCCCGTTACAGGGACCATACCGGTAGAACTCTTGCGTCTGAGGCCGGAGGATTAAGGATATGGCTGATCCCATTGTCGCTGACATTTTCAGGTATGACCCTGACAGGGATGAGAAACCTTACTTCCAGGAGTACCGTGTAACGGTAGGTGAGAGAATCTCCGTGTTGATGCTCCTCGACCATATTTACGGGGAGATGGATCATACTTTGAGTTTCAGAGACTATTGCTGCGGCCTTCAGATGTGTCGCTCATGCCTCATGAAGATCAACCACAAGAAAAAATTCGCCTGCCTCACTCTGGTTGGCCCGGGGGAAAGGGTTGTCATTGAACCTCTTACCTATCCAGAGAAACATGTAAAGGACTTGGTCGTAGAGACGGAGGAGTAGATAAAGATGAACATGATTGAAAAGATCCTGGCCAGGGCTTCCGGCAAGGACAATGTCAGTGCCAACGAGTACGTAACAGCCCATATTGATATGGCCATGATGCCTGAAAACTTTCGCCTTCTGATAACCATATTGCAGAAGGCGGGAATCAAGGAAGAGAATTTCAAGATATGGGATCCTGAAAAACTGGTCGTTATCCTGGACCATCGGGTCCCGCCCTACTCGGTGGATGTTGCAAGGAACCAGAAGCTAAGCCGGGAATTTGCCAGGCGATTGAAGGTCAAGTATTTTTATGATGTATTTGAGGGCGTGTGTCACCAGGTCATGGTGGAAAAGGGGCACGCATTGCCAGGTATGCTCATAGTGGGTGCGGACTCTCACACCACGACCTACGGCGCCCTCAATGCTGCGGCAACAGGCATAGGGGCCTCTGAAATGGCTTACGTGATCCATACGGGCAAACTCTGGTTCAGGGTCCCGGAGACCATAAAGTTCGAAATCAGGGGCAAGCTGAAGGACTATGTGGGAGCGAAGGACGTCATTCTTCATATAGCCGGTACTTACGGGACCGATGTGGCCCAGTACAAGGCAATAGAGTGGAGTGGTCCAGTGGTAAGTGACTTGAGCATGGACAGCAGGCTGACCATGAGCAACATGTCCGTGGAGCTCGGAGCCAAGTTCGGGATTTTTGGGGCCGATGAAAAGACTATTGCCTATCTTGAGGCCCAGGGGATCCATGATTTCGAACCTGTCGAAACTGATCCTCGCACCCCCTATAATGAAACCTACTCCGTGGACTGTACTGACTTGGAACCCCAGGTCGCCCTGCCCCACTCCGTCGGTAACGTAAGAAACGTATCCGAGATCAAGGGTATCAAGATCCATCAAGCGGTAATCGCATCCTGCTGCCATGGTCGGATAGAAGACCTAACGATCGCCGCCGACATGTTGAAAGGCAAGAGGATCCACCCGGACGTACGTTTCTATGTGGCTGCAGCATCCCGGGATGTTTACAAAGAGGCCCTGGATCAAGGCCTTCTGCGCACATTGCTGGATGCCGGTGCCATGATCGGGAATCCATCCTGCGGTTTTTGCACCGGATTTCAGGGTGTGCTTGCTGAAGGGGAAAGGTGCATTGCCGCCACGCCGCGCAATTTCAAGGGGAGGATGGGAAGCCCTGATGCAGAGATCTACCTTGCCTCCCCTGCCACGGTCACAGCATCTGCGATAAAAGGGGAAATTGTCGATCCGAGGGAGGTGATGTAGATGAGCTTGATCAGGGGAAGGGTACGTAAGTTCGGGGATAATGTGGATACTGATACCATAACGCCCGGTTCGTTTCTCCATCTTGCCGTCGAAGACTTGAAGAACCATACCTTCAGTCCTATAGACCCTGGTTTCCATAAGACGGTCAGAGAGGGAGATATAATAGTCGCAGGGGTGAACTTTGGGTGCGGCTCCAGCAGGGAACAGGCAACCGCCGTGATTAAGGAGTTGGGTATTCGCTATATCGTGTGTGGATCAATGGCCCGAATATACTTTAGAAACTGTATCGCCCTGGGTCTCTATCCCATTATGGCACCGGGGGTAGCAGAACTCTTTAAGGAAGGGGATGAAATCGAGCTCGACCTGGAAAAGGGCGAGATAAAGAAGCCGGCCACCGGAAAAAAGGTCGCTTTCGAACCACTATCAGGCACACCTAGAGAAATCTCCGAAGGCGGCGGGATCATCCCGGTCCTGAAAAACATCATCACAGCGAGTGGCCCATAAGATCAATTGGGCTTGGCAAAGAGGCCAAATGCGGTCTAACTTTGGTCATACCATTCGAACATTTCCGCAACCAGGGTGCCCAAGATTTAGATCCCGCACCATTGGCGAACGTTGAGCCGAGGGAGGGAAGTCAGTGATGTTCTCACCTTACCAGTCCAAGCGTGCCTTTGAAGAGATAAGTGAGCAGATCAAGAAGGCAATATTGGCCAAGAAACTGAAACCCGGCGATAGGCTCCCTTCGGAACGCTCCCTCGCAGAGCAATTCCAAGTTGGACGGCTCACAGTCAGGGAGGCCTTGTGAACCCTTGAAACACCGGGCTTTATCCAGATCAAGAAGGGGAGCGGAGGCGGTGCGTTCGTAGGGAACAGGGACCCGGAAATGCTCCCTTCCATAATCATGGATAATCTCTTGCTCGATGGTCTCACGATCGAACAGATGACCGAGGCAAGGATCGCCCTTGAATGCGCGATTGTCAAATCCGCCATTGAACATTCCACGCCCGAGGACCTTGACCGTATCGCCCGGCATATTGACGGGTCTGAACCAATTACAGATCCTGAAAGGGCGGAAGAGCTCCTCTCCGTGAGAATAAAGTTCCATATCCTCGTGGCTGAGGCATCCCACAACCTGCCCTTTATCCTCTTTTTGCGCACCCTCATGGCCTGGGCCCAAAAAAGGCTCGCCGGGCGATGGATGCCGTCAAAAAAGGAACAAATCAAGGCAATCGAATTTCACGAGCAACTATACCTTGCAATCAGGGATAAAAATGTCTCTTTGGCCCAAGAACTCGTAAAACAACACATAGAGCACTTGGCAAAGATCATCTCGGAATTTGACAAGGTGAAGTGACGGCAAATGCCTGGTGGTCCCTTGCGGGCGGAGAATCCCCATGAATTGGGGCGTTGTTTGGACGTAAGGTCCATCATAGACAGTGCCGAACTGGTCTTGAGGGCATCCCTTGAAAGGAAAAAGAGCCGCCCTACACCCTTTGGGTTCAGGAGATCAGACTACCTCCGACAAGACGAGGTTTGAGGCAGGGTTTGCCCCTTTTCCATGACCGGATGTGAGGGGGAAAAATGACTTCTATGGTGTCCTCAGGGCACTCCATCATGCAAGCCCCGCAGTACCAGCATTCATCTTCGCGGGCAGGATCGGGGTATTCTCAGGACATATATCTACCCAAATCCCGCAGCCGCTACACGAGTCAGGGTCAATTCTTATGCCCATCTAGGCCTCCTTCGCGTGCATCTCTCATGCCTTGAGCTCCAACTCCACAAGATCCGAGATGTTCAGCTCAAGCATCTTGATGCTGGCAAGGATCCTTGCCACGTTCCGGTAAAGGGCAGGAAAGTCATCTGCCATCTCCTTGAGCTCTTCAGCTTTGCCCTTCATTTCCTGAACTTTCCTGTTGACCTCTTGTAAGGAAATTTCTTGTCCCATTGGTGCTCCTCCCTCTCATAATTGCTTCGTAAAAACCCCTAAGGATGCAACGCACATTGCTAGAACCCGTCCCCCGGGGAGATGGGGTTCTTACGGAAGCATCACGCTTGGTCAGTGGATCTTGCGAAGATCCCGAAATCGCTTCGCCTTCACCTCGTACCTTGGCAGAGTCCCGTGATCATGGAAGTCCAGGATATAGCCAAGGTTGGTCTTCAGCCTCAACTGGTCCTTCAGGGTTGCCTCTATCTCATTGCGCCGTCCTTCGTGTCCCGGCACAATCTCCACTTTGAGGGTGATCCGATCAATATCCCCGACCTTGTCCACCACGACTTCGAACTCATCACCCAGGCCTTCGATACCCCTGACCACTTCCTCTATTGCCGATGGAGAAAGGAGCACGCCCTTGACCTTGGTGATATCATCCGCGCGTCCGACCACCCCTCCCTTTATCAGCCGAAAGGTACGGCCGCAGGGGCAGGGTTTAGGGTCCCACTCGATGATGTCCTTGGAGTCGAAACGTATGCAAGGCTGTGCCCGTCGGTCCAGGGACGTAATTATCATTTTTCCCCTCCTTCCCGGATCCTCGATGGGTTCCCCGGTCTCTACGTCAACGATCTCCACAAGGAAAAAGGCCTCGTTCACGTGAAGTCCCCCTGGTTGTGCCTCACATTCATAGGACCATGCGCCTATTTCCGTGGCCCCCGCATGATCGTAGACCTTCGCCCCCCAAGCCTCTTCCATGCGCCTCTTCGTGGATGGGATGCTCGCCCCCGGCTCACCCGCGCACGTAATCTTCTCAATTGTCAAGGAAGCCGGGTCAATCCCCAGCTTATTCCTGGCCGTGTCAGCCATGCCAAGGACATAGGTCGGAGTCGCCATCATGGCGGTAGCCTTCAATTCCTGGATCTTCAAGATACGTGCCTGGGTATCCAGGACTCCGCCAGGGACCACTTCCGCCCCTATCTTCTCGGCGGCATAATGCCCCGCCCAAAAGGCCACGAAGACATTGTACCCGAAGGGTATAAATACCCTGTCAGAGGGCCGGTAACCCTGGGCCCACAGCACGTAGGCCCAGCATTCGGTAAACCACTCCCAGTCCTCCCATGTATCCGCCTGGTAAACCGGCTGACCTGTAGTGCCGCTTGTCTGCCGGTACACGGTCACCTCCTCGAGAGGCACACACAGGGTGTCACCGTAAGGAAAGGGGTCCTTGCGTTGTATTTCCCTCATCATGGACTTCTCCACCAGGGGCACTCTCCTGACATCTTCCAGGGAATTGATGTCTTCCGGCCTTATACCGGCCTTGTCGTACAGGGACCGATGGAACTTGGATCGGTCGTAGGCCCACTTGAAAATGCGCTTGAATCTTTCCAGCTGCAAGGCCCTTATCCTTTCGTGGGGAAGGGTCTCGAGAACCGGGTTCCAGTATTTCTGTTTCGCAATCATTCTGCCTCCTTTCCAATTCCAGTCGTCCCTGAGAGCCCGGGAACAAGAGGAATCATCTTCCTTCTCACCCTTTCAGACGCTAGAGTGACACTCAAATTTCAACCCTTTCAAGATACCTGCTCGCAACGCAGAAATTGGACTTTTTACGAAGCCATCATATTTCAACCTTTTCAAGGTAGTTACTTATTGCGCCATCATATTGATGTGTAAGCTTGAAGACCTTCTTGGCGAGACGGAACCTTGTCTCGAGTGTGGTCTCACCGCCGGTTTCCTTCATCTCCCTGATAACGGTATCATAGTCCGCCGGATCCACTATCACGGTCACGTATTCGAAATTCTTTGCAGAAGAACGCAGCATGGCCGGACCGCCGATATCTATGTTCTCAACAGCTTCTTCCAGGGTCACCCCTTCTTTTGCCACCGTCTTTTCGAACTGGTAGAGGTTTACCACGACCAAGTCTATGTTCTCGATACCCTGTTCCCGCATCATCTTCAGGTGCTCGGGGTTGTCCCTGATACCGAGCAGACCTCCGTGCACCTTGGGATGGAGAGTCTTTACCCGCCCATCCAGGATCTCCGGGAATCCCGTATATTCGGAAATGTCCTTTACCGAAACGCCTCCCTCCCGCAGCACCTTGGCAGTGCCTCCCGTGGACAGGATTTCTACGCCAAAACCCGAAAGAGATTTTGCGAAATCAACAATCCCCGTCTTGTCAGTCACACTTATTATGGCCCTTTCTATCTTTTTCACGCCTCTCGTCCCCTTTCAAAAGACTCTTGTCTTAATTATGACTACCAAACTATAATGAATGGCTGCTATAAATCAAGAAAAAGGAACGCCTCCCTCTTGATAGGGCTCGAGAAAATGCGCACAAGCCAAAGACGTTGTCACGATCGGGTGATCATTTTTGGCAGGTACCCCGTCCCGGGAAAGACAAAGACCCGTCTCGCTCCGGGACTGGGTCCTGCGGGCGCTGCGGAGCTCCAGCGGGTGCTTACAGAAGGGATCCTGGAAGCTGCCTCTGCTTTCTTTTCCAATGGCAAGGCGGATATTGAGTTCCGCTTTCAAGGGGGAAGCAAAGAACAGGTGGCCCGCTGGATCGGAAAAGATGTCCCTTGTTTCATGCAGAAGCCTGGGAATCTGGGTGAGCGCATGTATACCGCCTTAAGGAAGGCCTTCAAAGAGGGAAAAAGAAGGGTGGTCCTGGTAGGAACCGACATACCTGCGTTGACTTCCCTACATTTGGAGATGGCTTTTGACGCCTTGAAGGAAAAGGATATTGTTGTCGGGCCGAGTACTGATGGTGGTTACTGGCTCATAGGGATGAAACAGCCCAATGAGCTTTTCTCCCACATCCCCTGGAGCACTTCCCTGGTGCTCGAGGAGACCCTGTCCAGGGCAAAGAGTCGAGGTCTGAAGCTCCGTCTGTTGCAGACACTGAGGGATGTAGATACCTTTGAAGATATCATCGAGTTGGGGCTTGGGGAAAAAATCAAGAAGCCCTATATCACCGTTGTTATCCCCGCCCTGAACGAGGCGGAAAACGTGGCAGCGGCCGTTGAGAGTGCACAGTGCCAAGACTCCCAGGTCATTGTCGTTGATGGAGGAAGCTCTGACGGCACGGCGGAGAGGGCTTCACATGCCGGGGCGCTCGTGGTCAGATCCTCCCGGGGACGGGCTTTACAGCAGAACAGGGGCGCAGAAATCGCTGAGGGCACCGTCTTACTCTTCCTTCACGCTGACACCCAGCTTCCCCGAGGTTATGTGAACCACGTGTTTGAAGTCCTTATGGATAGGTCCCTCGCGGCAGGGGCCTTTCTTTTCAGGTCAGAAATCAATCATCCCTTCATGAAGTTCGTCGAAACCATGACCAACATGAGGTCCCGGTACTTGCATCTTCCTTACGGCGACCAGGCCCTGTTCCTTAGAAAGGAAACCTTCCAGTCCCTCGGTGGCTTCCCTGACGTACCAATAGCGGAAGATCTCTACCTCGTCTCAAGACTGTCCAAGGTGGGAAAAATTCGCCTTGCCCCCGCACATGTCTTGACTTCAGGGAGGCAATGGCAAAGGATTGGGATATTCCGCAACACCCTTGTCAATATCCTGATAGCGGCATCCTGTGCGATGGGAATCTCCCCCTATACCACCAAGCGCATCTTCCGTGGCTGAAAAAAGCACTTGAAAGGCCCCAGGGGGATCAGGGGTTCCCGTGGCGGATGATACGTTGAACCACGGGGATGAGTTCACGCCTTGATTTCATCCTTGCCTCGAAGAGCTTAGCCATTACGAAGGCCAAGACTAATCCCGACAGCGCGAACAGAACCGCCCCCTTGTCTCCATCCCACTGAAATCTTTGGGAAAGGCTATTTCCAGTAATTGCCCCTACCAAGAGGCCGAGAACCGGGATTATGTATATCACAAAAAGACCCTTCAAGCGGGTGCGGGTGCTCAGGAATATTTCCACGAGATCACCGCTTTGTGCCCGGGCACTGTTTTCCGCCTTGATAACCATCTTGCTCAGACCCTCACCCGTCATACTGCAATGGCCCTTATGGCTGCAATTCTCACAACTCCCCTTGCGTTCCGTCTCTACCCAGGCCCAGCCGCCATCTGTTTTCCTTACCGTGCCCCTTTCAGTGTCCATCCCAGGCCTCCCTTCTAGGCCACCTTTCGTTCCCCTCCTCCCTTCTTTTCCTTGGGAGCCAGATCCAACATACGTTCCAGGGCAACTTTCGCATCCCTCTTGATATCAGCAGGAACTTGGACCACGTTTACCTTGCCAAGGTTTTCCAAGGTCCAGAGCAGCTTTTCCAGGTCTATCTTGAACATGTTCGGACACAATGAGTTGTGTAACTCTACAATCCGCTTGTCCGGATGCTCTGCGGCCAATCTGCGCACCAAATTGACCTCTGTCCCGATTATTATGGTTGACCCCGGAGGAGCATTCTCCACGTACTTGACGATAAAGCCGGTGGAGCCGACCGCGTCCGCCAGGGCAACCACCTCCTGCGTACATTCCGGGTGCACCACTATCTTTGCCCCTGGGTATCTTTCACGCATCTTCTCGATATGCTCCACCTTGAAACGCGTATGTACCAGGCAATACCCATCCCACAATATCAATTTCGCCCTTCTCAGCTCCTCGGCACTGTTGCCCCCAAGTTTCTGGTGGGGGTCCCAGATGATCATCTCCTCAGGCTTCATACCAAGGCTGTTGCCCGAATTCCGGCCAAGGTGCTGGTCGGGGAAGAAGAGGACCTTATCTCTTCGGGAAAACCCCCAACGCAGCGCATCGCCTGCGTTTGACGAGGTACACACCACGCCTCCGTGCCTCCCGCAAAAGGCCTTGAGGTCTGCATCAGAGTTCATGTAGACGACCGGCAGTAATGCGTCGGACCCGAGGATGGAAGCGAGTTCATCCCAGGCCCTTTCCACCAGGCATATATCTGCCATGTCTGCCATCCAGCACCCCGCTTCCACGTCCGGTATCTGAACTACCTGGTGATCATGTGCGAGAATAGCCGCACTTTCCGCCATGAAGTGAACTCCGCAGAAAATGATGTATTTTGCCGATTTGTCTGCCGCAGCCTTTTGGGAAAGACCCAAGGAATCGCCCTTGTAATCCCCCAGATCCACTATCTCCTTCCTCTGGTAATGGTGTGTCAAGATAATAAGCTCATTGCCCAGCTCATCCTTTATGGCCTTGATTTTTTCAATCGTCTCTCTTTCCCGAGCGGACAGTTTGTCCGCCGAGGCATCTTCAAGTACCTGGATCTCATCCCCCACGCTGATTTTCCCTCCTTTCAACACCCGTGCAAAGATACCTTCCTTGGGCATGATGCAGTCACCTGTCTTGTAATAAATGGCGCACCTGGTGTGACACTCCTTCCCTATCTGAGTGACTTCCACAAGTGCATCCCGGCCCAGCCTTATGCAAGTACCCACGGGGATCTTCATCCAGTCTATTCCGGATGTTGCTATATTTTCCGCAAAGTCACCAAAATCGACGTCCAGGCCAATTTCCTTTGCCTTCTCTATGCTCTCCGAGGCGAGAAAGCTCACCTGTCGGTGCCAGCTTCCTGCGTGTGCATCCCCTTCCATCCCGTGCTCCGGCACGAGTACGGCCTCCCGGACCTGGCCCTTGGGTGTCCCTTTCTTCTTGCTTATTGCTATAGATTCGATTTTCATATCCCTACATTCCTTGTAATGCCATATTCTGGTTCCCAGGAAGGAAAACTCGGCCCTTTTCACCCTTTCAAACATTTGAAGTGATATACACCGGCCGATTAACTACCATAACGCAAAAGGAGTTCCAAGGGGAGAAACTGATTACCGTTCAGCTTCCGCCATCTTCATCATCTTTGAGAGGGTGATGCTGTTGAGCTTCGCAAACATGGCTTCAGTTGCCTCTTCCCAGACCTTCCTGGTCACGCAGTGGTTCGATCTATCACAGATATCAGGCTCTTCTATACAGTCCGTCAGGTCAATACCGCCTTCAAGCACCTCCACTATCTGCCCCACCGTTATCTTGTGCGGAGCGACAGCGAGCATGTGCCCTCCCTTTGGCCCCCTGAGGCTCTTGATCAGTTTGGCCTTCTTCAAGGGGATAATAAGCTGCTCAAGGTATTTTACCGAGATGTTCTGTCTCTTTGCTATATCCCCGATCTGTACCGGCCCATTCCTGTAATGCTGCGCCAAATCCAACATCATCCGCGTCCCGTAACGTCCCCTCGTGGATAACTTCATAGGAAATCTCCTTTTATCTAACGGAAAATTATATACCCGGATGTTATATTATAAAATCGCTTTTACACCCTTTCAAGGGAGAAAGCAAGGTCTACCTCATAGGGCCGAGCGACAGGCAGCTCCAAGTAGCTCGACTACAGGAGGAAGAGAAAAGAGTGCCAGTGTCACCTCCTGGAGTGGTCCGGGCTCCCAACGGGCAAACAGACATGCAGGGAGCTGTTTTTCCAGCAGGCCATGGAGAATCATTCCCCTTCGGCCTTGATTGCGGAGGCTACCAATGGCAAAGGTGGTCAGAAAGACAGAGATGAAGCTCGCCTAGCACATTGCAAAATCCTAGCCGCTATGCTGAAGAAAAGCCCTGAATCGCGCCATTTCTGCCCCAAAGCAGGGAGATTCGATTCAAGGCCCTGGGTGGGAATTTCTTATCGGACTCCGAGGATCAACTGGCCTGGGGCACCCACACCCAAAGGGCATGAGTGCCCCGGATCGGGCTAACCAAAGCTTATTTCCATGGCCCTCACAGGACATATTTTAACGCACTGCTCACAGGCCACGCACTTTTCGTGATGAAAAAGGACCATCTTGGTTTCGGGCTCCACTTCGAAGGCCTCAGTCGGGCACACGGTCACACACACGCTGCAGTGGGTGCACCGTGACTCATTTCTTTGGACGTCCTGGGAAAGGGGCTGGACCTTTACCCCGACCCCTTTCAAGTAGTCCAGCCCGTTTTCAAAATCTTTCTTGTCTCCTGTTAGCTCCAGGACCAGTAGCCCACCTTCCTCGGCCGTGATAAATGCCTTCAGGATATTGAAATCCAGGTTGTATTGCTTTGCGAGCCTGCACACCATCGGCTGGTCCGCCTTATCTTCTGGAAAGTGCAAAACTATTTTCTTAGAAAACATCGTGTCCTCCTACTTATAAAGGAATATATGCCAGTCCCTGCGCCATAGTCCTTGTTGTTTCTCCTTCGGATAGATGATTCCATGCCGGTGCCAGGCAAGGAAAAATCATCAGGCCGCAATCTTATTCTCAACCGGCCTCTCCTTCATGGGCCTGAACACATAGCCGCTTTCTGAGTCCGGCAGCTGGGCCACCGGCTCGGTCAAGAGGAAATCACCCCTCTTTATCCAGTCCTTCAGGACTTGAGCAATGGTCCTGGCCTTGGAATAGCTCGACAGCCCACCGGTCGGGATCTCCTTTCCGTTGAGAACCATCTTGCCGCTCCTCAGTTGCGCGTAGTTCACCTCACCAAGGGTCTCCTTCTCCCCCTCTGGGTATGCCCTGCTGTAGTCTACCACCTGGGCCCAGATTTCCTCATCGCTCACTGCGGTATAACGGCATATCTCTTCGTTGAGGATGGGGATTGGAACACCAATGCCTACCGTCAGGGTGGTGCCGTAACCCAACATGGAGGTCCCCACAAGCCATTCAGCTTTCATTTGTTTCAGATCTCCCAGTACTGCCAACGTCCCCGCCGGCGCCTGAGGAGTGCCGTTTTCTTTCCGCGGGACACCGGGATTGTGTTGTGTACCATGCCACACGACATATCCCTCGCCTCCGCCCAGGAAGATCCTGGTGCCTATTCCAATGGTCTTGTAAAGGGGATCATTGAGAAGGGGTGAGAGTTGACCGGCGCTGCAATAGTTGGCATTTCCCAACTTGGGCTTGAGCATCCCCATATAGGTATAGATGCGTTTGTTGGAGAGGTTGACCGCAACATTATAGTTCTGATAGGCGTTCCTGGGATTGAAGAGTACGGCCTCATTCAGATCCCTTATATTGATCCACGTGTCTATATTCTTGCGAGGATAGCAATCCGTTCCGTAGGTGGTAGCCCTCAACCTCACATCTTTTCCTGCCACAAGCTCCTCTATTACGTGTCCACCCCCGTACCTGAACTCCCCTGGAAAGACCTTGTTCCTGGGGTCATCGTCAGGAATGGCAGTGGCGCCGATGTATATGTCCACGGCAGCGAATCCCGTATAGACCGGGACGTCGTTCAGGTAGGCAATGCCGCCCCCCACCTTGATCTTGGGCTTGGAATGACCCACGTTGAGGTAAGCCCCGGAAGAGCACATGGGTCCGAAGGTCCCGGTGGTCACGACGTCCACTTCTTCAGCAGCCTTCTTCGTGCCCTTCTTTTTGACTATGTCTATTATCTCCTCGGCGGTTACGACTACCGCCTCGCCTTTCCTTATTTTTTCATTTATCTCCTCTATGGTCTTGGCCATTTTATATCCTCCAAATCTTGATGGCTTCGTAAAAAGTCCAATTTCTGCGTTGCGCATCATCCCTGCCCCGTTAAATGGGTGGTCTTGGTGTAGAAGCAAAGGTCGAGAAAGGCGTGGAAACATCATGCCTTCACC
>JAFDHB010000323.1 GCA_019308985.1 Deltaproteobacteria bacterium
AACGCACGATGTTCTCTGACGGTTCCAGGCCTTTGATTCAATGCAGAAAATGCCCATTTAACGGGGCAGGGATGAAGCGCAACGCAGAAATTGGACTTTTTACGAAGCCATCATAATTGTTGATCCGAAAATTTGCTCTGGGAAGCCGGTGATAAAGGGTACGCGAATAATGGTGAAAAACATCCTTGGTATGGTGGCCGGGGGATATGATGTGGAACGAATTCTGAATGCGTACCCTGAACTGACTCGGGAAATGGTCCAGGCAGCGCTGGAATATGCCGCGGCCGTGATAGACGAGGAGCAGGTCATCGCGAGTGCGTGAAGAGCGCCAGAAAATATTACTTGATAAAAATATACCGCAGGCCCTTTCGATCTGGCTGAGGGAGAAGTTGGCGGCTGGTCAGTCCAGCATGTCAACGAGCTTGGATTTCAAGGAAAAAGTGATGATTTCCTCTACCTGTGGGCACAGGAAAACAGAGCGATCATCGTTACATATGATGAGGATTTTGCCAACTCTCGGTTTTATCCGATGGGAGAGCACAATGGTGTTGTTCGACTTCGCGTATGGCCTACAACTATTGAAGAAACCCAAAAGGCAATGCAGCGACTTATGGACACTTACGCCCCGAATGCTTGGAGCAACTGCCTTATTATTATCGATAATCAAAAAATCCGGGTGAGAAAACTCAGGTAGCCCAAACAGAACTGCCAGACCATCTAGATCAGATAGACCAAACAGACCAGATAGACCAAAATCCAGGTCCGACTCCGATTAATGTTTCTGCTGAGCCATGCATCGAGCAAACCGTTAATTTCTTCCAGGCTATGCTCGACGTAGCCTCTTGACGTGCCAAAGCCTTGGCGACGGCGGTTGGCGAAAGGGGTGTCCCACTCCTGCCGGGTTTATCCAGCGCAGGGTCACTCATTGCGTTACTTATTTACAAATGAACGTCCCGGATTCCCAGATCCGACAACAAATCACAAGCATTCCGTTGGGGCCAGCTCAGCCGAACAAAACGGTAAGACATTCACATTGACAAATTCTTACTTGCCATTGTAGAATGAATCAAATCCGAGATTGAGGGGAAATCCATGGAGGCGACAACATCCAGAGTTACGTCAAAGGGACAAGTGGTCATTCCCAAAAAATTGAGGGACAAATATGGGATAGATTCGACCACGGTGGTCCGCTGGGTTGAAGGGGATCGGGGCTTATTGCTGGTACCTGAGTCCGACGACCCGGTTGTGGCGGCCCGAGGAATGCTGGAGGGCACCGGGATACTGAAAGCCTATTTGGATGAAAAAAGGCGCGATAAGATGAGAGAAACTCATAGGTGAATAGGGGCCATTCCTGGATGCGAACAAGATTTGTGCTTGACAGCTATGCTCTCATCGGATACCTGGAAAACGAATCCTTTGCGGAGCGGATCCAGCATCTCCTTACCAGGGCGAGAAGAGGTGCCCTTCGCCTGTATGTCCATGCGATTCAGATTGGTGAGGTCTACTATATCACCCTAAGGGAGCAAGGCGAAAGTGTAGCGCACCTTGCCTACGCTAGAATCAAGGGATTTCCCATCAAGGTGATCCATCATATTGATGAGGAACTTCTCCTGGCGGTTGCGCGTCTCAAGGCAAAATATCCAATTTCATACGCGGATGCCTTTGCATCTGCATTGGCCACGATTTACAACTGCCCTCTTCTCACAGGGGACCCCGAACTAAAGTCGCTTGAAAAGGAAAGGGTGATTCAAATCGAGTGGCTAGTTTAGGCGCCCAATCCCAGGCATTTTCCGCATTAAAACCCTCTCACCTTGAACCTGGAACTTTGAACGCCGCCCCCGGCGGCTCTCTCTCTGGACCTGATTGTCATGATGGGAGCTGGGGACATTGAAAGAGTCGTCAAGGCTTTTCCCGCCAAGGAGTTCTATTGTCCACCTGCAGATGTTCTGAAGATTGAGATCAAACGCTTCCAACGGGGTCATTTCAATCTGATTCACCATGAAACAGGGGCCAGGGCGGACATATACCTTGCTGGAGAAGACAAGTTGCACGAATGGGCCTTGGCAAACAAAAGGGAAGTTGAACTTGAAGGCGAGCGTGTCTGGGTTGCGCCTCCTGAGTATGTTATCATCCGAAAACTGGAGTACTTCAAGGAGGGAGGATCTGAGAAACACGTGCGAGACATCGCCGGGATACTGGAACTCAGCTCAGACAAAATTGATTTCAGGCAACTTGAGGAATTCGTCCACCGCAAAATTAGCAGCGTCCCGGCTTAAGGCTAAGGAGGTCAACATGATTGAAAGCATAAAGATGGAAATAAAACCGGAAGTAATCATCGCGGCCGTAAAGAAAATGACAAAAAAGGAAAGAGACTCTTTCCTGGAAGATCTTTTGGCAGCTACATCCCCGGAGTACCTGAAAAGCATCAAAGAGGCTAGAGCCGATTACAAGGCGGGAAGGGTAAAGAGTCATAAAGAGGTCTTTGGCCGATGAAATATAGACTCTTAACAGGTATGAACAAGAGCCTTTGAAGTACGCTTCAAAGCTGATGGATCCTGCCCTGGGGACATATCGGTTTAGAATCGGAGATTACAGAGTCATCTTCGACATTGAAGGCAAGGATATTGTTGTTTTGAGGGTAGGCCAT
>JAFDHB010000157.1 GCA_019308985.1 Deltaproteobacteria bacterium
TATTGTTTCGGATTTCGGATTTCGTACTTCGGATTTAGAGCCTTTTCATTTCTTAAGGCAGAGCCAATGATCTCTGACCTGGCCCTGAGGACCAGGTTTCCGTGTTAGAATGAATACCACAATATAGTATTTTGCTTAAGTATAAGCATTATCAACCTCCTTCTTCTGTAGCCCTTGAGCCACAGCCTGACTTGACCGGGCGCGGTTCAAGGGCTATTCTAGTTTGTGCAGGGGTTCAAGGGATTTATTGCCCCGGGTTAATGGAGTGAACTGTTTGGGGGGGCGAGAATGGGCATGAGAACTGCTCTGGCTACCGGTTGGATGATATGCTTTTTCCTTGCCGCCCGGGTGATGGCCCAGGAGATACCAAGATCCTTGGAAGACCCTTTGGATGCCTTTGATGCGATCAGGGGATTTGGGAAAATAGAACTCGTACTTTATGGTGACGCTGAAGCGGCGGGGCTCTCGCGGGCTGAACTTTACGGGTTCATCATGCAGAGGATTCTGGAGTCCTTCAAGGATATGAAGGTGTTGCCCTTGCCGGAGATCCCCCTGAACTACACCGATAATAAGGCCATCAGGTCATATTTGGCGGAACTCTATGGGCTTGGTTATGTCTTTGTAGGAGTCTTTGTAGTGGGGAAGGATTATCCTGTTGCCTATCATATTGAATACAGATTCGGAAATTGCCTGTACATGGATGAATCCAAGAAATGGCCCCTTTGGGAGAGGGAGGCCCTGGGTTTTACATCCAGGAAGGAGCTGAAAGGTGATGTCATGAAGTGGCTGGCCAAGTTGACCGAAATAATGGCCAAGGACTTCCAGGACGCGAGAAACAACTAGCTTAGGAGTTCGGCCCTTTTCAAGATCTCCCTGATATTTGCCTTCTCTTCTTCCGTGGAGGGGAGAAGGGGAAGCCTGGGGTCGCCTCCGAAGTACCCCACCATATCCAGGGCCGATTTCAAGCCCGAGATTCCGTATGTCGCGGTCACGGCCTTGTCGACAGGGATCATTCTGAGCTGGATGCTCCTGGCTTCTTCATATCGTCCCTCCCTGACCAGGTTGTAGATCCGGACACAGGCTTCGGGGGCGACATTGGCAAGGGCAAGAATGCCGCCCGGGCATCCCAGGGCAAGAGCTCCGAATAAGACACTTGCAGTGCCGGCGAGTACCTGGAAGTCTTTATCAGTACTGGTGAGGAATTCGCCGAGCAGTCCCAGGCTCCCGGAGCTGTCCTTGATGCCGACGATGTTGGGATGCCCAGAGAGCTCGGCTACCACCGCAGGGGTGAGGTGGACATGTGTGAATTTGGGCACATTGTAAAGCAAGATCGGGATGGGAGAGTCATCAGCGACCATGGTATAATACTTGATCAGGGCCCCAGGGTTCATCCCCTCAGCGAAATAGTGGGGTGTGACCACCAGGGCGGCGTGGGCTCCAAGTTCGGCACATGCCCTGGTCAACTTCTGGGTCTCTATGGTAGACTCACAACCTGTTCCGGCAATGATGAGCATATCATCCGGGGCCGAGCCTACGACCGTCTCCAGGACTCTTTTCTTCTCGTACTCTGAAAGGAATACGAATTCTCCGTTGGAGCCCAGGACAACGAATCCCTTGATCCCGGTCTTTGCCCACTTTCTGACGTTCTTAGACAGATGCTCATATGCCACCTCGCCATCCATGAACGGCGTGGGAATGGGAGGGAAGATTCCTTCTAAGTTGAGCGCGGACATATCCTGTTATCTCCTCCTCTTAACGATGTTGAAAAGCGGGTCGAAAATGCCGCAGCGTCTTCTCGGCCATTGTTTTCAGATTGAACCTTATGATTTGCTGTATATATTTTCAACAAAAAACTCAGACCTCTTGTTCCTTCACCATGGAGGTGCGGAAGAAATCCATTGTTTGTCGAATCTCAACATGTTACTAATATGAAATGAACAAAGGACCGAGCGGCGTACTGCTCGGTTGAGACGTTATTCAAGATCCTAATCAAAGCAGGGGAAAAAACTACTAAAATCAAAGGAATAGTGAGAGGAGACGATTGTCCATGAACAGAACCAAGGATAAGAAATTCACAAGGACATTCTTTTTTTGGGTAGGCCTTTTCTTGATCTGTGGGATTTTTGGCGGTCTCTTGTTTCATCCAACCCTGGCGGCGGGAGACCAGCCAGGCGCCTCTACAGCTTCCGTGCCTGCCTCCTTTTCTCAACTCGCAAAGAAGGCCAGCCAGTCCGTTGTCAATATCAGTGCGGTGAAAGTAGTCAAGGGACACGGGACCTTTTCATTTCCCTTTGGACCCAATGACCCCTTCAGGGATTTCTTCGAGAAGTTCTTTGGAGAAGAGATGCCCAGGGACTTCAAACAGCAGAGTCTTGGGACCGGATTTATAATCGACAAGGAAGGGTATATCCTGACCAACAACCACGTGATCGAAAAGACAGATGAAATCAAGGTGATACTGGCTGATGGAAAGGAATACACCGCAGAGATCGTGGGACGGGACCCTAAGACAGACCTGGCACTGATAAAGATAAAGCCGGATAGGCCACTCGTGCCGCTTCCCCTCGGAGATTCAGACAAGATTGAGGTAGGGGACTGGGTTATAGCCATAGGAAATCCCTTCGGGCTGGGACATACGGTCACGGCAGGTATAGTGAGCGCCAAGTACAGGCACATAGGTGCAGGGCCCTACGAGAATTTCATCCAAACGGACGCTTCCATAAATCCCGGGAACAGCGGGGGCCCGCTCCTGAACACTGCGGGGGAAGTGATAGGAATCAACACCGCAATATTCTCTCAGAGCGGCGGGAGCATAGGAATCGGATTCGCCATACCTATTAACATGGCTAAGGACCTTCTCCCCCAGCTCAAGAAGGGAAAGGTGGTCAGGGGATGGCTGGGCGTTCTGATTCAAGCTGTAACGCCCGAGCTCAAGGAGAAACTCGGGCTGGAAAGGGTAGGCGGTGCACTGGTGGCGGATATCACACCGGGAGGCCCCGCAGAAAAGGCCGGAATCAAGCGGGGTGACGTGATCATCACCTTTGACGGCAAGGAGATCAAGGAAATGAGGGATCTTCCTTACATCGTGGCTTCGACCCCTGTCGGCAAAGCCGTAGAAGTGGAGGTGGTTAGAAAGGGAAAAAGGATGACCTTCAAGGTGGAGATCGGTCAGCTAGAGGCGGAAGAAGGCGTTCCTGCACCTACCAAGGCGGCCCCCATGCTTGGTATGACGGTCAAGGAACTCACGCCGGATCTTGCAAGGACCTATGGCTTGTCCGAGACCAGCGGCATAATTGTCGTTGAAGTGGAAAGGGGCTCTCCTGCGGCGGAAGCAGGGATCAGGGCCGGGGACCTGATTCTTGAAATAGATCAGGCCCCGGTCAGGACCCTTGAGGAATTTGAAAAGAAATTGTCTTCCTATAAAGAAGGTGATAAAATTTTATTGCTGATTGGGAGACAGGGCGGCACCCTCTACCTCATCCTGAAGGTCAAGGAATAGGAGGATTGATGTAAGGCCTCGTCGTTTCTCCTTGAGCCCGGACCTCGCACAGGGCGAACTTAGAGGAGTGGCGTTATCCCAGGAATCGATTTCTTCGGCGCTGTCAATATTTGACAGGCTGTTGCCCAAATCGTTCCATTGAATTTGCCTGGGGGGTAAAGAGAATAAGTCATCATGGTATTTGATATCGCGGTCTCTGGGTATCTTTTCTCAAGGCTCAATATCGGTCCTGAGCCGTTCCCACGCCCCCATTATCCTCATAGGGGTCCCTCAATGGGGGCGCGAGAGATGAAGGCTCCGCTGAGGATGATTTTTTGGGGCTACTGTGGCCTTCGATTCAGTGTTTGGTGCCCGCGTAATTGCCTGGTAGGAATCTGATTGAGCCTTGAGAAAAGACACCCAGAGACCGCCCTTCCTGCTTGATCGGGGTTTGGGCAACGGCCTGTTGATTCCCGAGAGGAAACTCCCTCTATACCCATGACCAAGAACGAAAAGAATCACAGAATTCACAAGAGGTCATATAGGCATAGATTGATCTGTGTCCCCTTCATTGTCGTTCTGCACCTTTTGTTGTGGAGTTCTGCAATTTCATTGGCCAAAGAGACGCTGAGGGTCGGAGTTCCCCGATATGGTCCGCCATTCTCCTTTGTTGATCGGGAACCAAAGGTGGTTCGAGGATTTTGCGTGGACCTTGCCAAGCTCCTGGCAGGGAACATGGGAGCCAGAGTGGAGTTCTACCCCATGAGTGGTTCACGGTTGATCAAGGCGCTCAGAGATGGGAAGATTGATCTGGCCAGCGTGGTAGTAGTCAACCCTGAGACCTATAAAGGGCTCAATTTGATCGAGACAGGGATCAAGGTAGACAGAAAGTTTTTTGTGAACAACGACTGCTTGACGGTTACATGCTACAAGGACCTCCCGGGACACACCATCGTAGTGGAAAGGGGGAGGAAACTCACGTGCGTCAAGCCGGGGGACAACAACATAAATTTTCTCCAGGCAGGATCACAGCAAGAAGCTTTAGCCATGGTGGATTCGGGTAAGGCGCATGTGTATATATCCGATTGCAGCCTGACCACGCTTTATGTCATTCAGAAGGCAGGATTCAAAAACATTAAGGAAATAGGTGTGCCAATAGAGACCGTTCCCTTGGTGCTGGCAGTAAGGGCGGAGAACCCGGAACTTCTTACGGCGGTCAGCGTTGCACTCGGGAAGACCATGGAAAACAAGAGCTACGATATCATTCACAGGAAATGGCTTGGACGGAACATTCGGTATGATGCCTGGAATGACTATGTAAAATACATTCTAGGCGCGATGGCACTGAGTGGCTTTGTATTGCTTTCCTTAATGTTTTGGAATTTCATGCTCAAGAGAAAGGTCCAGAAAGTAACTGAGGATTTGAGACGCTCGGAACAAAAATACAGGGATTTGATCGAGTCTTCACCTGATATGATATATCTCATATCACCGGATGGCAGAGTGAAACTGGTTAACAGAATTGCCCTGCAACATCTCGAATACACGGAGGCAGAAATTCACGGATTCAGGCTCCAGGATTTGGTCGTTCCCGACCAACAAGGAGATGCAATATCATTTGTAAATGCCGTTTTCGATAAGGGCTTCAATACCAGGGAATTCATTTTTCAGGCGAGGTGCGGGAAAAAAATTCACGTGGAGACGGTGGCAACAACCATCACAAGTTTTGACGGGGATGAAGCCATGGCATGCTGCTTTTCAAGGGACCTGACAGAGAGAAAGCGCCTTGAGGAAGATCTTATTCAGTCAGATAGGTTGGCTATTATGGGGCAAATGGCAGCCGGAATAGCCCACGAGATCAATAATCCTCTTGGAATCATCCTTTCAAACGCAGACGATTTGCTTCACAATGAGCTAGACCCCAAAAGTATAAGAGAGAGCCTCCAGTCCATAGAGAGAAATGCCATACGTGCAGGGAAAATCATAGAAGATCTTCTGTCCTTTACTCGCCCCAGCCCACCTGAGAAGGTTCCAATAGACATTATAGAGCTTATTGAGGAAAGCACGCTCTTTCTCAAACAAAAGATCAAACAGAAAAGGATCGTACTAAAGAAAGAGTTGCCCCAAGAGAGGGTGATAGTTGCAGGTGACGAGAATCTCATCCAACAGGTACTGATTAATCTTGTCTTGAATTCCATTCAGGCCACCCAAGAAGGGGGAGCCATAACAATCAGGGTAAAGGTCAAAGGAGCCGGGGCAGATAAAAAGGTCGTGATTCAAATCGAGGATAACGGAACCGGGATTGCAGAGGAGGACCTTGTGCGGATATTCGATCCATTTTTCACTTCCAGGAGGGAGAACGGTTTTGGGCTCGGACTGTTCACTTCCAGGATCATCGTGAAGAAACACAATGGGACCCTGAAGGCAGAGTCCAAAGTCGGGGAAGGTACGAAAATGACCGTTGAGCTTCCAGGAGGCATGGATTACGAAGAATCAGGGAACCTTGATACATCACGAAAGAACGGCAAAGAAAAGGCCCTATTCACTGATTGAGCAAAAGACGCAACTTTTTCGGTCCTCATCGAGCCGAAAGGTGTCTTTAATAAGGAAAGGGATATATGAAAGGGCTTCCGGTTATGCCTGAAAAGATTCTTATTGTTGATGATGAAGAGGAAATGCTCCATGTTTTGAGCAGGTTGTTTTCCAGGAAGGGCTATCAGGTATATAGCGCCCAAAGTGGAGAAGAGGCCTGGAGTGCCATTGAGGAGACCATGTTCGATCTTATCATCTCAGATATGGCCATGGAAGATGTCAGCGGCCTGGAACTGCTCGAGCGCGTAAGATCCATCGATTCTACCATCCCCTTTATAATGATTACGGGTGTCGGCACGATAGAAACCGCGGTTCAAGCCATAAAGATGGGTGCATTTCACTACATAACAAAGCCTTTCAAGAACAGGGACATTGAGATTCTCGCACAGAGGGCCCTGGAGTATGGGAAGCTGAATCGCACCCTGAGTAATATCCTCCCGCAGGAAGAGGATGGAGGACACCCCCGGGTCATTATTGGTGCAAGCAGGTGTATGCAAGATCTTCTAAAGAAGGTGGAGAAAATATCAGACTCCCTTGCCCCCGTACTGATAGAGGGGGAGACCGGCACTGGTAAATCCCTGTTGGCCGAAAAGATACATCAGAGCAGCTCAAGGAGGGATAAACCCTTTCTTACAATCGATTGTGGTGCTCTGACTGAAACCATACTCGAGAGCGAACTTTTCGGCCATGTCAAAGGCGCCTTTACTGGGGCAATAAGGGCGAAGAGAGGCTTGTTGGAAGAGGCTCAAGGCGGAACGGTCTTCCTGGACGAGATCTGTGAAATCAGGCCTCCGACCCAGGTCAAGCTCCTGAGGGCCATCCAGGAAGGAGAGATAAAACCGGTAGGTGGAAATCGGAGCATAAAGATAGATGTGCGCTTTATCTCTGCCACAAGCCGTGATGTCATGGCAGAGGTGGCAAGGGGGGGCTTCCGAGAAGAGCTTTACTATCGCCTGGCCGTTATACCATTGTGCATTCCCCCTTTGAGGGAGAGAAAGGAAGATATCCCCCTCCTTATTGACCACTTCTTGAAGAAGTTTTGCAAGACTTACAAGAAGAAGATCAGTCACATCAGGCCCGAGGTGCTGGACATCCTTCTCAACTCCCCCTGGAAAGGCAACATTCGAGAACTGGCAAATATCCTGGAGAGGGCGGTTCTTCTTGCTGATAATGAGGTCATCTCAATGGATTGTGTGCTGAGCCCTGACCTACGCCAGCGAAGGACTGATGGGGGGGCGGGTGATGGTCCTGTACTCTCCCTCAGGCAGGCGGTCGAGGAGGCAGAGAAAAGGGCAATTGTCCGTGCCTTGAAAATCGCAAACAACAATCGCTCGGAGTCGGCCAGAATCCTTGGGATCAGTCGGCGCGCATTATATGACAAGATCACTGCTTATGGTTTGAAGGTCTAAGGTTTCTACGCCTTACCCAATGTTGGGCTTTTCAACAACCTCACAGGCCCCGTCCTTTGGGCCCTATGTGCGAAAATTTTCACAAGTGTAAAGTAGACTTCCCAGGGGTTTCACGAATAGCATCCGTATGAGAGTCGCAGTATTCAAAGAAATTGCGTATAATCAAGTAGTTTGGTCCCTAGGGGATCAGGATGACCCGTGGCATGATTTTCGCAATTATGATTATAATGATAGATGTTGACGAACTCGTAAAAAGTCAAAATTGAGACGGCAAAGTAAAAAGCTTCAAGTTCAAGGCGCGCGAATCTCGTGTGATGAGGCGTACTTAGCGTACGCCGCAATCATTTACCCCGTTAAATAACTCTGAATTCACAACTATTGAA
>JAFDHB010000158.1 GCA_019308985.1 Deltaproteobacteria bacterium
CGGCCTTCTCCCCAGTTCAATGCCTTTCCTAACATAGAATGCATATCGCTTTCTAGCTTCATCAACCCTTGTTCCAAAAAAACCTAAAACATATTCAACATCTTGCCATTCCCTATCCATCTTTCCCATCAGCACACTATGCCCGCAGTATGGGTACCGAGCCAATTCCTTCAAATCAGCCACTACCTTTGCCCTCAAGGGATTTACCCTGTTAAACAGGGTTCCCTTCGGGAAATTTAACAGGGTGAAAATGAATATACCGTACCAGCTCTTGCAAATAGCTGTCTTCCTGACAAACGATGGACTTATACCTGTTTTGGAAAAGCGGCCCGTGCCTGCCCTGTTAGGGAACTCTGACAGGGACGCTTGTGCCTCCTATTGTACGATACCGCATACCCTGTGAGCAATCTTCTTATTAGAGCCCCAATACCGCCAGGACCGCTTCTCAATAAGAAGTGTGCGTGGTTTGGTAGAAATGACCATGCATAGCATTTGGTCTTGGTTTCAGGAAGGAGAACAGAAAGCCGCTCAATGAAGTTTTCCCGATCCTTATCATCATTGAATATCCTTCGGCGCTCTATTCCTCTGACCATGATATGATGCAAGAGGCCGGGGCTATCTAGTCGGGCTATCCTGGGCATGCCGGCAAAATACTCCCACATAGACCTTATGTCAAGTTATTTAATTATTGACGGTCGTCCCCCTTCACTCCTTTCCGTACTCTGTTTAAAGGTTTGTTAATTATCATTCCCCCTGATGACATTGCGCCTAAGAGAGCCCTGCTTCATCATTGATGCAGGAATCTAGGTCCTGGACCTTTGGCCTCTTTGAAAAATTCCTGGGAACCGCCATACACTACCCATCCGACAGGATCGTCCGGATCTCTGACAACCCTCTTGGTGTCTCTCGACGCCTCGGGATCCTTTTCGCTGGTTAAATCAAAAACCAGATAACGGCCCCTAGGAGGACACAGAGGGCCAGGTGAAATCCCAGGAACCTGTACCATGCACCGGGCTCTTTTTCGGCCAGCAGAGTGAAACTTCCGGCAAAAGTGAAACTGACCAGGAGGTACCATAAAGCCGCAAGGATCCACTTCCACCAGGTCATCTGCAGTCCGAGGTCTTCGGCCCAGATCGGCGCACCGGCAATGATCAGGGCATAGATCAGGCCGATGACGGTCCAGAATATCGGTCTAACCATGGTTGAATAGATAAACATCGCATGCTCCTTTCTACCAGGTCTTTTTCACGTTGAACCATTCCTCTGTCTTGAGCCAGTCAGGCGGTTCATGATAGGTTTTGTTGGTCGGAGGGAGGAAATCCCGAGCCTTGGGATACTTAAAGAAGGCCTTCTGCATCCAGAGCAGCATGCTGGATACGGTATCTGTCGGATCCCTGGGATCTATCTGGCGGGATAGGGAATGGAGCCAGTTGTTCTTGCGGCTGTAGGGGCAAACCGCAAGACAGATGCGACATCCCCGCCCAATCTTGCTCCCCGCTATACTCGCCCAGGTATTGAAACAGAGTTCATCCTTGATCTTCCATCGCTTGTAGCCATAAACCACACCCGGCTCATCAGCATGAGGGATTGCTCCCGTTGGACATTCTTCAGCGCAAATTCTACACTTCCTGCAAAATTCCTGGACACCGAAATCAATAGGCTTGTCTACCGTCATGGGGATATTGGTGGTCACACAGGCCAATCGCGCATTGCCACCTGTCTCAGGTGTTATGCAAAGCCCGGTTCGTCCCTGCTGTCCCAGACCGGCATCGATAGCAATTGGCGGCATCATGAGATCGTAGTAGTAGGGAGGCACATGGGACCTCGCTGGATAGCCCAATTCATGGATGAAAGCCTCCAACCTCCCAGCTATAATTCGACAGTAGGAATAGGCATCAAAGGAGGTTCCGTAATTCGGATTGACATAGAACATATCCCATTCATGCGTCGTTGCGAAGACAATTGCATACTCCCAGTGTTTTGGAACCTCCCACGGTCCCTCACCAACTCCCCGTAAATGTCCCTGATAGCACCAGTCAGGATTGAGCTTTGTAATACCCACCAGGGTGGCGCCAAAAGAATGGGTGATTTTCTTGATCAACTGCGCTGCATGATCAGGGCTTCTAAATTCAAGGGGTTTTTCCCTGTGAATACCTCGAAAATCCCACTCTTCGGGAGGACCCTGCGGTTCAGGCGGATACATGGCTGTCTCCGCCCAAGGGTGTCCCTGCCAGTCTTCAAAAATACTCCCCAGTGCATTGGACCATGCGTCAATAATGGCATACCTGTCCGCATACTTAGGCCACTCCTCCTGTTGCTTCTTGATCAGGCGAAAGGCCTCCAGTGTCAGTTTGTATTTTTCGTCATGTTCCAAAAAGAAGGATTTATAGGGCTCGGGGAGCGCTCCTGGACCTTTATCGGGCAGCCACTTGGGCGGGGAACCGTCGGGAGGCATCATCAGGTGCATCAGGGTCCCTAAACGGCCGTTGATGTTTTCCTCCCAATTGACACGACGTGTTTTGTCGGTCACACCATAGGTGGGCTTGTCCTTGCGGAAGGGCTTTCGATTGAAAAACATGGCCGCCCCATGTGTGTATCTCTCCCACCCGGTATAGGAATCGTAACTCTTCCCTGCGTAGTATCCCGCGATTGAAATTCCGACGATCCCCAAAATGGCGCCGATGGCCGCTCCCGATTTGAGAAGGGCCCTGGAGACTCCCCCTTCGGCAAAGGCGAGGTCACAGAAACCTAATATCAAGAATAAGAACAGGAATATCCCCGGCAACCAGACCAATTTCTTTTGAGACATGTCGTTCCTCCCCTTTTATTGACATCGGCCGTCGCCTGTTCATAGGCCCATGCCTGTTCCTGTGCAGCCATTGCCAGCATGCCGGTCATGGACAGATGCGTGCCGATGACAATTTCCTTTTCCATCTTGCACATTGGCGACAACAATCTTCGCCCCTTCCCGGGCAAACCCAAAGGCAAAAGCAGCGCCAATACCCTGAGCCGCCCCTGTAATGACCGCAACCTTGTCCTTCAGCTTCATGATTTTCCTCCTGTTGTGTTTTGATTTCGTCAAACCAGTTTGTTTATCCTGATCAATTGAAAAGCACTGAACTTACAATAACGAATTTTTCATAAAAGGAATTCAAAGGCAAGACTGGACTATTACATAAATAATACGGTATAAAATACCGTATTATTAGAACGCAGGGAGAAGGTTCCAACTTTGGTTTTTTCTTTTGACTCCTGGTCAAAGGAGCACAAGACCGGGATGACTTTCTTTGGGAGGATTCTGCAATGAATAAAGAAGAAAAGATGAGGGATGAGCCGGGCAGAAGTATTGGTTCTGAGTATCATGATGCGTTTGAGATGAGATTATTCCAGGAACGGACCAGGTATGAAAATGAAGAATTGAGAAAATTCAAGGCTATCTCAGAGAAGGCAGGTCACGGTATTGCGATGAGAAACCTTGATGGTAAATTCATTTATGTCAACGAGGCCTACGCTCGAATGCACGGATACACCGTTAAAGAGATGCTCGGTAAAGGTCTTTCTTTGATACACAATGGGGAACAGATCGAACGTGTAAGGGAACTAAGAGAACAGAGTGGGGGAAACTACGTTGCGGAGATCGGACACAGGAGGAAAGACGGTTCATTTTTCCCGGCACTGGTGAACGGTTCGACGATAACTGATGAGGATGGGGTCCCACTCTATTACTCCGCCACCGTTATTGACATCACCGAACTGAAAAAAAAGGAGGATGAACTCCGGAGAGAAAAACAGCGTATTGAAATGATCCTCCAGACGACCATGAACGGTTTTTATCTCATCGACATGGAGGGGAAGATCCTGGACACGAATCTCGCAGCCTGCCAGATCACAGGGTATGATCGTGACGAGCTCATCGGAGCGCCTGTCCGCAGTTTTTACGCGGGAGGAACCGAAGAAGACGCTACGGATCACGCGAAGAAAGTCATGAAAGAAGGTTCCCATCGTTTTGAGGTGAGGCACAAACACAAAGACGGGCATATACTGGACCTTGAATTCAGCACGAACTATGTGAACTTGGGAAATGAGAGTTTTTTCTTTGTCTTTTTCAGGGACATCACGGAAATGAAAAGGACCTCACAGGCCCTCAAAGGGAATCAGGAAGAACTTGAAAGGAAGAATTTTGAGCTTGAGGAGATGAACTCCACACTCAAGATCTTGCTTCGCAAGAGAGAGCAGGACAAACTGGAGGTCGAAGACAACCTTCTAACCAATGTCAGAGACCTTGTCATGCCCATCCTCGAACGATTAAAGAGAATATCCACCGACAAGAAACAAGTTGCCTATTTGAATATCCTGGAAGGGAATCACACAAACATCATCTCACCTTTTACCCGTAGGTTGAATGCACAGTTCATGAGCCTCAGTCCGACTGAAATTCAGGTCGCGAATCTCGTCAAGGACGGAAAAACAAGCAAAGAAATTGCAGAGTTAATGAATCTTTCTCCCAGAACCGTAGAATTTCACAGGGACAGGATTCGGAGGAAGGTCGGGATCAAAAACGAAAAAGCAAATCTCAGATCCTTCCTTCTGTCCATGCAGTAATGCGGTACCCTATTACGTAATATACAGGTAATAATCAGGGGTTGCATTTTTCCTCTTTGCCTGCCAAATATAGTCCTGGTTTTTCGAGCGCAGGAAAAAAATCTTAGCTGCCTTCTGACATCTCTGATACGGTCCGCAAAAGTTGGAGGGAACCCCTGATGTATGAAGAAGACAGAAATTGGTGGAAGAAATTTCATAAAGGTCTGAGGGAACAATCCCGCTTCATCAGTTGCAATCCGGCGCCCGAAGTGGACCATCCGACCTATGAAATTGTGGGAAAGATCGAACGGGTGGACCAGAGGGACACGATGCAGTCCCGGATGATGCTCAAGGACCCGGAAAGTCCAGAATACAAAGATTATTACAGCCGACACCCCGAACTGAAGGAGATCGATGACGATAATCGAGAAAAGCTCAAGAAATCCCTGAAGCGCCACTTTGAGACAGACCCCCTGGGGGCCCATTTCCAGTCAAACATATTCGCTACTCGTCATCTGCTCGGCCTACCTGAGGTCATAGACCCCGGCAAAGAAGGGACCCCCCTCTGGCAGACCATGGAGACTGACATGTCCAAAATTACACCAGAGGAGAGGACATGGCGAATCAAGGACTATGCCCTGGTCCTCGGGGCTTCGAAAGTAAGAGTGGGTCACCTGAAAAAGGAGTGGGTCTACACCCATTATGCCCATCCCTACAGCCCCTACCCCTACGGCAAGCCGGTGGATGACATGGACTACCCTTTCATCATCTGTTTGGCTATGAGGCAGAATCTGGCCATGATGCGTCACAGGGACCACTACGTCGTCTGCATAGAAATCGGCCTTCGCTACAGCCTCACGTCGGTAATAGCCATCACCCTGGCCAATCTGATCCGGTCCTGGGGATTTCGGGCACGGGCCCTGCCTCCGGAAAACTCGCCCTACATGGTGCCGCCCATGTTCATCGATGCGGGCATGGGGGAGCAGGGCCGCATGGGGATCTGCGTGACCAAGGAGTTCGGCAACAATTTCCGCCCGGCAGCGGTGGCGACCGATATGCCCCTGATCGTGGACAAACCCGTGGATTTCGGTCTCCAGGACTTTTGCGACAAATGCATGGTCTGTGCGGATGCCTGCCCGTCGGGTGCCATTGCCAAGGAGAGAACGGTTCGACGAGGCGTGAGGCGATGGCAGGTGAACGACCAGAAGTGCCGCGCCTACTGGAACCATTTGGGCGGCCCCTGCGCCATCTGCCAGGCGGCCTGCCCCTGGAACTTCGAGAGCACCCCCTTTCATAATCTCAACCGTGAACTCAACCAGCGGTTCAGGATATACAGGAAACCCGCTGTCTGGGGGTTCAAGCTCTTTTATGAAAGAAAGGAGTGGGACCCCAATCCTCAATGGGCCTATAACCCGAGGGGCAGACCTAGGTAGCCTTTATTAGGACGTAAAAAGGGGGCAGACCTATTTTTTGCTTTAATTGAGTTAGGGGCATGGTAGCTATGCTAATTGTCAAGAATCGGGTCTTTGAGATATGTTTCGGTCCTCGCTAGAAAAAATATATATCAGTATCCATAGTTATTGATAATAAAAGTTAATTAATTATTATTGTTTATATTTATGTAAAACAGATAATTGGCCGATAAAGGGGCCGGGATCTAAACCGGGATTGATGGAAACGCGGTTGCCTCGGTCCATAAGGGGCAAGGATAGCGACTACAAGTCGCCCCTACAGGTGGGAGCCATCAACATGGTTGGCTCGGTCCATAATACAATCGAGGCAAGATGCCGCTCCGACAGAAAGGGGAACCGGCGACACCGGTGCCTCGGGCCAAAGGGGGATCGCAAGCAGAGCTTGCTCCTACAGGAGGGGGGGTTTAGGAGTCGAGACCTAAGGACAAAAGGAGGTCCTTTGTCTTGACGACATTCATGTTGAGGCCGAGTTCCTTCCGGTCCATGCCCATGGCCAGGCCCAGGAGCTGGGGCAGATAGAGGACCGGCAACTTGTACTCGGCTTCAAATTCGGCCTCGATACTCTTCTGGTTGCTGTCGAACATCACGGAACAAAAGGGGCATACCAGGCACAGGGCATCCGCGCCGGCCTCAATCAGATTGTCCAGCTTTCCCTTTGCCACGGAAAGGGCGGTCTTCTCGTCGACCGGCAATACGGGTCCGCCACAGCAGCTCTTTTTCCCCTTGTAGTCCGCGACGGTTGCGCCCGTTATGGAGACGAGGGCATCAAGGGTCTGCGGGTCCTCGGGATCGTCAAAACCCTCGTAGATCTCCGATGGCTTCAGATAGTGGCAGCCGTAGTGAATGGCGATTCTCAGGCCCTCGAGGCCCCTTGTCAGCTCCGTCTTGATCCTCTCGAGCCCCACCTCTTCATACAGTATCCGAGCATAATGCCTGACCTTCACCCCTCCCCCGTACTGGAGCCCTGCCTTCCGGAGCACCCTGTTGATTTCCTCTCTTCCCCTCCTGTCTTTTGAAAGGTGAAAGGCGGTCTCTGTCAAGGCAGAGGCGCACGAGCTGCAAAGGGTGCACAGGCCCAGCCCTTCCCTTTCTCCGATAGCCAGGTTATAGGCACCGAGGATGTTGGAGAGCTTGGGATCTCCACCCTTCAGAGGGAACCCGCAGCACATGAAATCCTCCATGTCCAAAAGCTCGAGACCGAGCCTCTCTGCGACCTTCCTGGCAGATAGCTCATAGTTCCTTGCCCGGGCAGGAATGGTGCACCCCAGGAAGAGGAGGTATGTGCCCTGCCCGCTCATTCTCCCTCCAAAAGCTCCCTGACCACGTCCAAGGATGTGGGCAGTTCCGGCAGGCCGACCTTTGCCCGTTTCTTGTTATCAAAATCATCAATGGGGTATATCCTGCCTTTTTCCCTTATGAGATCTCTCTGGGCCTTTATCCCCTGGGGCATCTTCCCCTCCCTTACGGCAAGGTTTTTCAGGAGCGTCATAAACTCGGTGATGCTTACTCCCTGAGGGCATCTCTCCTGGCACGCATAGCAGCTTGAGCACAGCCATATGAAATCGCTTTCCAGGACCTGCTCTTTGAGCCCGTACAGGGCCATCCTTATGATCCTCAAGGGATTGAACTTGTCGTTGACGGCTGTCACAGGGCAGCTTGCAACGCATGTCCTGCACGTAAAACAGGCCATGATCTTTTCTCCGCCTGGCTGCGCGGCCAGTTCCCTCTTGAACTCCTTATCTACCTTGTCTAGCCTGATCTCTCCCATTAT
>JAFDHB010000159.1 GCA_019308985.1 Deltaproteobacteria bacterium
ACCAGATACCATACAAGGAAAACTTCTACCTGGCCGAGGGAGGCCTAAACCGCGAGGCCGCCGAGCTGGGACGGGGAAATTACCCGGTGACGGATATCAACACTCCCACGCAACTGGCAAGCCAGGCCAGTCCCGACCTTCCCGGCCCCCCGCACGAGGTCAACGGCAAGGGCTATGATTTCACGGTGGAATACCTGGGCAATTTCCAGCCGCCGGCAGGCTATTCGGCTATTCATTTCAGCAGGTATGATTACTTTGTTGATGTCAAGGGCGGCAATGTGCGGGTCGCCGGAAGGTATTACAGGATCGGTCCAAAGGCGCAGTAGCCTGTCCCGGTGATTGAAGGCACGGAACAGGGGCGATTCACCATGAAATTCGAGAAGGGCAAAAACCAAGAGAAGGCCGTTGCTTCAACACCCGGATCTCCCATGCCCGTGGTCATCACGGGGCTTGTGTTCTGGTGCCTGTTCTCCCTGGTTCTTCTGGATGCCTCCTCAGCCCGGGGCCAGACCCGCATCCTCCCGTTGGCAACAAGCGGGGGGGCAGGGGACGAGCTGATCTACCAGACCGGGGCCCCGCCCCTGGTCTTGCTGGTCATGGGCCGGAACCACAAGCTGTACTACGAGGCTTACAACGACGCCTCCGACCTCAACGGAGACGGCACCCTGGACACGGGCTACAATCCTGACATAGACTATTACGGTTATTTTGATTCCCATAAGGCTTACACCTACACTTACAACGACATGCTGGGGATATGGCTGTTCGAGCCCACTTCCCGTGCACCGGACAAAAAGGTAAACGGAGCCGAAGAGTGGAGCGGAGATTTCCTAAACTACCTGACTACCTCCCGGATGGACGCCCTCAGGAAGGTCCTTTACGGCGGGTACCGCTCTATTGACACCGCCACAGCGACCGTGCTTGAACGGGTCTATATCCCCCAGGATGCCCACACCTGGGGAAAGGAGTACGAGAGCATCGAGCGGGACGGTTACGACATCAGGGATTATACCCCCCTGGGCCTCCCGGAGCCGGGAAACAGGCACCTCTTTGCGTCCACCACCCTGGAGGACCCCTCCAATCCCGGGCAACCTGACCTGGACCGGCCCGTCCTCAGGGTCCTGCCCAACAACAGCCACCGGATCTGGGAGTGGGTGGCCAAGGAGAGGCCCGTGGCCTGTGACGACACGCAGAAAAATTGCGAGGACATTGAGCAGTCTCCCCAGACTCCGTCCCATCCCGGCCATCCCCGGAACCACTCAGAGTTTGAAGACCTGGTCAAGGATTATGCGAAGGATGAAAATCTCCAATGCTCTGGTCCAGTGTCAAAGATAGACGGGAGCGGCAATCAGTGCGCAGGGGACGAGGAAAATTTCCTGACCATCTTCAAGGGCTCTCTCCTGGTCAACAAGGGCGGGTTCTACCGCTTTGCGGTGGACGGAGATGATGCAGTGGAGGTCTTGATCGACGGGGTTGTCAGGGCAGGGTGGTATGGTGCCCATCCGGACTGCGCTTGTACGTCTCACAGAGGAAACAGGGTGCCCCTGACCAAGGGCAGCCATACGGTGGAATTCCGCCACGAACAGGGCCCGGGAGCCAGCAGTTACCGCCTCTATTGGAAGGGCAGGGACAGCGGTGGGAGGTGGGAAATCATCCCGGAAGGTTCCTACCAGGACCTGACTCAGACCACCTATACCCTGCTCACCCCGTCGGTTCCCGGCTCCACCATTGAAGACTACGAGGTCAGGGTACTTGTCTGCCACGAGGAAGCAGGCCTTGAAGACAACTGCAAGCAATACCCTTCGGGCGTGTACAAGCCCACGGGCATCTTACAGGAGTACGGGGAATCGGGCCGCATGTACTTCGGGCTGCTTACGGGGTCGTACACGAAAAACACTTCGGGCGGCGTTCTACGGAAAAGAATAGGCCCCATCACGGATGAAATCAATCAAGATACGGGCCAGTTGCTGACTCCGCCAGGCGGGGGTATCATCGATGCGATCAATAGATTGAGAATTTCTGAATTCCGTTACAGTGATTACTCATACCAGCCTGGATGGCCAGGTGCTTGGGTTACGACACGCCCAATGGACGAAGGCGAATTCCCAGATTGGGGCAATCCCGTGGCGGAGATGATGTACGAGGGCATGCGCTATTTTGCGGGCAAGGGGAACCCTACCGAAGATTTCACTTACGACGGCTCGGGGGCCCTGGACGACAACCTCCTCGGGCTCCCCAAACCGGAATGGGACAATCCATACGGCAACGAAAACTACTGTGCCAGGCCCTTCATGCTGGTCCTCTCGGACATATACCCCACCTATGACTCGGACCAGTTGCCTGGGAGCTACTTTGGGGCGCCGCCCCAGCCCGATGACCTGGCGGACCTGGACGTGGAAGACCTTGCAGACCGCATCTTTCAAGAGGAAGAGCAGGCCGGGTATTACTACATGGGACAGGTGGGGAGCACGGACGACGATTCGTGCCTGCCAAAGGGCATGGACGGCTTCGGCGATGCCAGGGGCCTGTGCCCCGAGGAGCCCACCAAGCAGGGGGCTTACTATTCGGCGGCCGTGGCCTATTACGGCCGAACCAGGGACATCAATCCGGTTGCGGGCGAGCAGAATGTCCTCTCTTACATGGTGGGGCTCGCCTCGCCCCTGCCCCGTATCAATATCAGGGTGGGGACCAAGGACATCACCCTGGTCCCCTTTGCCAAGTCCGTCTACTGGGATAGGGATAGAATCAGCCCAGACCAAGGGGCATTTCAGCCCACCAATACCATCGTGGACTTCTTCGTGGAGGAAATCACTCCCACCTACGGCCGGTTCAGGATCAATTACGAGGACGTGGAGCAGGGCGCAGACCATGACATGGACGCAATCGTCATCTACGAGTACCAGGTCATAGACGACAATGGAGACCCCGTCTCCGACCCGGCGGACGGCTCAAAGGTCAGGATAAGCCTTACCTCAGACTCTGCTGCCGGCGGAATCATCCAGCACATGGGATACATTATCTCCGGGACCACCGCGGACGGGACCTACCTGGAAGTGAGGGATTATGATACCGGCTCATCCAGTGACGTGGACTATTTCCTGGACACTCCTCCAGGGGTGACTCCACCTGCATCCCGGGCCGCGTGGGACGATGACGAGGCCCTTCCCCTCTTGACCTCCAGGACCTTTGAGCCCGGCACCACGGGAACTGCGACCCTGCTCAAGGACCCTCTCTGGTATGGGGCGAAGTGGGGCGGCTTTGAGGACATAAATGGAAACCAGATACCCGACCTGCAAAGCGAGTGGGACCAGGACGGTAATGGTGAGCCTGATACCTATTTCCTCGTGGTCAACCCCCTCAAGCTGGAACAGCAGTTGAACAAGAGCTTCTCAGACATCCTGAGCCGTGGAACCAGCCACGTGGCCCCGGTGGTCTCAGTGGATGCGGCCAATAGGGCCCAGAGCGGCGACGATCTCTACATGGCCTTTTTCAAGCCCATCGGGGATTCCTACTGGCCGGGAAATCTCAAGAAATACGGGCTCGACTATCTCGCCAGGACCGACTGCGGCAGGTCCGCCGAGGAATGGACGGTCGTGGACAAAAACGGCGACATCGCTGTCCTCTGCGACGGGACCTTCAAGCCGAGCGCCACGTCCTTCTGGTCCTCTGCCAGTGACGGCGGAGAGGTGGACAAGGGCGGGGCAGGAGAACGCCTCCTGGAGGCCATGCCCGGCCAAGATCCCGTGCTGGTGCCCGGCTCCGGGCCCTACCTTGATTTTCGCAACATAAAGACGTACAAGGACGGCTCCCTGGTGGACTTCTTGCCCGAGAACATCACCAACGGGGACCTGGAGGTTGATTCTGACCTCATGCGATTGAAGATCATCAATTTCATGTACGGATACAGCTTTGACGCAGAAGAAACCACCGGGGCTCCCACCTCCAAGAGGGAGTGGATACTGGGGGATATAATCCATTCAGAGCCGAGGATCATCGATTACCTGGACGAGAACGGCAACCTCAAGAGACGTTACATTGCCGTGGGCTCAAATGACGGTATGCTCCACGTATTCACGGACATGGATATCCCCGCCCTCGGTTACCAGGCAGGTGACGAGGTCTTTGCCTTTGTCCCCCGGGACCTCCTGCCGAGGCTCAAGGAATTCGCAGATCCTACCGCTCACCCGTACTTGGTGGACGGGCCAATAAGCCTCCTGCTGTCCGCCGCCTTCAATGACGCAAATGGAAACGGTGAGAGGGACCCGGGCGAGTATTTCAGAAAGACCCTGGTCTTTGGGGAGAGGCGCGGGGGGAGGAGTTACTGGGCCCTGGACGTAACCGACCCTGACCCGGACAAATGGTCCGTCAAATGGCATATCCAGGGGGGCCTTCAAGGAACCCCAGGATTTGAGGAACTGGGCTATTCCTGGAGCAAGCCCTTTTTTGCCAGGATCAAGACCGCCGAGAACACCTTCAAGACCGTGGTCATATTCGGCGGGGGGTATGACCCCCTGGAAGACGGCTTTCCCGAGGCCTTTGATGATGCGGACAAGGACGGCAGGTATGACGACGGTGAAACTTACAGGGATCTGAACGGAAACGGAGTTTATGATGCCGGTGAACCTTACTCGGATGACAACCTCAACGGGGTCCGGGATCCCGGGGAATTCCATTCCGTCACCATCGGAGGGACAGGGGGATATGACAAATGGAACCCGGGCACGGACACCATGGGACGCGGCATATTCGTGGTACACGTGGAAGACGGGAGCCTGCTCTTTAAGGCCACCTATGGTGATGAGGACTCGGACGGAGATGAGACCGAGGACACAACAACCGGCACGGAGCAGAGCTACGCCTCCATGAAATACTGTTTCCCTGCGGATCTTTCGGTTATCCCCCTTGCAGACACAAAGATCCTGATCTACGCGGCGGATGTATACGCCCAGATATGGAAGATCACCTATGATTACAATGCAGACTCAGCCCGTGACTATGGGGATCCCCAGTCCACCAGGTGGAAGGTGAAAAGGATCTTCCTATCAAATCCCGGGGCAATCCTTGAAAGCGGCGGCACGGATTTGAGCTCCGGTTCCCTGGATGAGACGGATGGTGGCAGGAAGGCCTTCTTTTCCCCTGACGTATCCCTTGGGGGAAACGAATGGTCCCCAGGGCCCGTCCTTTACTTTGGCACCGGGGACATGGCCCATCCCCGCTACACCATGATCTCCAACCGCTTCTACGCGGTAAGGGACCTGGACGATCTCCTGGATGAAAGGGACCTGTTGAACCTCACCTGCGATGAACTGGACCAGGATGCGGATCTCGACGGGGACGGAGACCGTGACACCGACGACCAACTGGCCCGGAAGGTGCTCAAGGACCTGCTTTTGAAAGAGGGAGCAAAGGGGTTCTACAAGGTCCTGGACAAGCAGGGGAATTGTCCTGATGATGCCTTTGACCACGGCGGGGAACACGTGTTGAGCCGGCCGACGCTCTTTTTTAAGAACCTCTTCTTTACCTCCTATCAACCCACCCTGGGAGAGCCTTGCAACCCCTCTGGAAACGCCCTCATATACGCCTTGGACTTTTCCTGGGGGACCTCGGCCTTGAATTTTTCCCGGGAAAACGATATTCCTGAAAAGGCGATCAGGACGATCCAGGACACTTACAGGGTAATGGGCGGAAGCTCCGTCCCTTCCGGGATCAGGGTCATCACGAGGGGTGAGAAGGCGGCAGGGCTCCTGAGTGCCGGTGGCAAGTTGGCAGGCGCGGGGGAAGAGGGAAGCACCGAGATACCCGGACCCCCTGGGGGCGTCTCCCAGATGCTGTGGCTCACCGAAGACTAGACACTTCCAGGAATATTCTGCTGGAGGGTTTTAGTCATTGGATATTGGAATTTGAAATTTGTTTGTAATTTGGTGCTTGGAATTTGGGATTTTGGGCACACAATTCCAAGGCACGGCCATTCTGACCTCGCCCATCGAAGATCCCCCTATGGGGGAAAGGTCTAGGTTTTTCAGGATAAAACAAGCAATGACCTTGGGAAAGGCTCCAAAAAAGGGAGATCTCGTTGAGCTCCGGGTGGAAAAAGTCGCCTTCGGCGGGCAGGGTGTTTCCAGAGTGGACGGGTATGTGATCTTTGTAAGCGGTGGCATCCCGGGAGACAGGGTCCTCGGGCGAATTATCAAGAAGAAAAGGGACTATGCCGAGGCCAGGATAGAAGAGATCCTGGAGTCCTCTCCCGACAGGATTCAACCACCCTGTCCATACCATGGCTATTGTGGGGGTTGCCAGTGGCAGCACATGCGCTATGAGCGACAACTCTTGTACAAGAAGCAACACGTGCAGGAGGCTGTATCCAGGATCGGGGCCTTAAAAGGAATTATTGTCCGCGATACCATTCCTTCAGCTAGGGTGTTCTCCTACAGGAACAAGATGGAGTTTTCCTTCTCTGACCGCCGCTGGTACTTGCCGGAGGAATTTGAAAGGAAGCAGGATCGAGCCATCAAGGAATTCGCCCTGGGGCTCCACGTACCCGGGACCTTCAGCAAGGTCATTGACCTTGACGCCTGCCTGCTCCAGCAAGAGGAGGGAAACCGGATACTGCGTGACGTGAAGGAGCTGGTGAAGAAAAGCGGCGTGCCTGTCTACGGCCTCAAGAGCCACCAGGGATATTGGAGGTTCTTGACCCTACGGTACTCCTTTTTTCACGACGAGTGGATGGTGAATCTTGTGACTTCCGAGGAAAGACCCGACTTGCTCGAACCCCTGGTAAAGGCCCTTTGCCCCATGCACCCCCGCATCAAGACCGTGGTAAACAGCATCAATACCAGGCGGGCCGCCATCGCCCTTGGCGAAAAGGCGATCGTGCTCTTCGGCCAGGGCATGATCCAGGACAGGATCGGGCCCTACGAGTTTCAGATCTCTCCAGACTCCTTTTTCCAGACCAACTCACTGACCGCGGAGGCACTCTACGCCAAGGTCCTGGAGTATGCTGATCTCACCGGTTCTGAGGTCGTCCTGGACCTTTACAGCGGCACCGGGACCATTCCCATGTTCTTGTCAAAGGGCGCAAGGGAGGTATTCGGTATGGAACTGGCGCAAAGTGCGGTCAGTGATGCCGTAACAAACTCCAGGAGAAACCAGGTTTACAACTGCCGATTCATCACGGGAGACATAAGGGCCTCCCTCCCCGGCCTGGGCCTCAACCCCGATGTCCTGGTCATTGACCCACCCCGGGCGGGCATGCACAAGGACGTACTGTCTATGGTAATGGGCCTCTCTGTAAGGCGTATAGTCTATGTCTCTTGTAATCCTTCCACCCTTGCCAGGGACCTGGGGGGCATGGCCCAAGGATACGAGGTCACTGAAATACAGCCGGTAGACATGTTCCCCCATACCTACCACGTTGAATGCGTTGCAAGACTCCTCAGGCGCAGCTAGGCTTCGCCTCTTTCACCGTATCATTATGGATGTTTGAAACGGTGAAAAGGATCACGGTTCCTCTTTCTTTCGTTCGAGGGCTCCCGGGCTTGTCCGCTCTCCCGCCCCTCTTCAAAGTAGGCAAAACCGGACAAAAGATCTGCCCTTGATAGGCATGCCCTGAGAGACAGCCCAATTCTGACGAGTTCGCAAAAAGTCAAAATTGGGATGGCAAAGTAAAAAGCTTCAAGTTCAAGGCGCGCGAATCTCGTGTGATGAGGCGTACTTAGCGTACGCCGCAATCATTTACCCCGTTAAATAATTCTGAATTCAGAACTATTCCCATTTAACGGGGCAGGGATGAAGCGCAACGCAGAAATTGGACTTTTTACGAAGCCATCAATTCTGAAGAAAATAACTTGACAATTGTTCCTGCATGCCTGTAAATAGCTGTTTGTCACCAATTTCGGCCGTGAAGTAGAGTCTTTGAAAGGGGGTGATCAATCAAATGACAGGGCTGATTAAGGAATCAGGCGGTGGGAAAATGCCCGGCCTTTTGATAGAACCCCGTATCCCCTTTGGTGAGAGCGCCTCCATGCCTTCAGAAATAGAGGATACCTTGTACCTTGTTTTCTTGATGGGGAGGGCATTATGAAGTAGACCCTTACCTTATCTATTGTTGAAGGCTTGGAAGGGCATCTCCGAGGAGATGCTCTTTTATTTTTTACCCCATTATGGAGAGCTGGTATTATGAAAGTTATCGTCCAGGACAATCAGATTGAGAAGGCCATTAAGGACCTCAAGAAAAAACTGACAAAGGAAGGGTTTTTCTCTGAGATCAAAGAGCGCAGGTTCTATGACAAGCCAAGTGTCCAGAGAAAGAAAAAGCAGGCGAAGGCCGCCAAGAGGCGGCGAAAACGTATGAGGAAATTCTTCTAGACCCCGGGTTACGTGGATAGCAACTCCGGACCATGTGGAATATTTGGGGTGGGCTTCTGGTCCGCAGCCCATGCCTGTCTGTCTTCGTGGCCACGACACACGGGGTTGCCCGCCCATGACAAAGGCGACATCAGGGTGAAGCGGGCGTAGAAACGGCTACAGAGAGAAAATCTCCATCAAAAGGCCCTACCCATCGCCTCCTTCACACATCTTCTCCACGACTCCGCAAAAGGTCCCTTGCCGAGGGTTTTTCCCTTGACAAAGGGATGGTTAATAGGTAAATACGCAGTCACTTATTGCCCTTTCATCATGCAATATCAAACACTTTGGAAGAGGACTCGACATGGAAAACCAAGGTTTTTCCTCCATCCGGGTGAAACTGTGCGAGGCAGTTACTGTCCTTCTTGAACGCTTGACGACCTATTATGCCGAACTCATATCCCGTCCCTTTCAGAGCGGCCTGATCTATTTTCTCGCGGGTCTTGTCCCTGCCTTGATAGTAGGCTGGATCCTTTTCCCAATGGCTCTCTATTCTGAAGAGCAACAACCCATCAATTTCAGTCATTCAATTCATACGGATCCCGATATAATGGAGGCCCTTGAGGGCACGGGCGAGCAAGAAAGATGCCTGTATTGCCACGGGTTCCGGGAAGACGGCACCTTCGTGGGAATACCAAGGCTCGCGAAATGCATGGAATGCCATGATGACCCGGAGTTACCATGGGGAGAAACCCCGGAGGAAGAGAAGTTCCTAAGACAATATGTAGCAAAGAACAAGGAGGTCCCCTGGCTGGCCTATTTCAAACAGCCTGACAATGTGTATTTTTCCCATATCGCCATGGTGAAAATGGGGGAAGAGAAATGCGAGACCTGCCACGGCGACCACGGCCAGCGGGATGAACTGCCACCCTTCAAAAGAAATCGCCTTTCGGGATACAGTATCAACATCTGGGGAACGAATATCGCTGGTTTCAAGAGGAATACCTGGGACAGCATGAAAATGGACGATTGTGCCGATTGTCATACTGAGAAAGGAAAAGAGGAAAACAACGCCTGCTTTGTGTGCCATAAGTGAGAGGGTGTGAGACATGGAACCTGAAAAAAGAGGCCTTGCAAGATCCATAGCATTCAACCGCAGAAACTTCATCAAACTTCTCGTGGGGGGAGCCGCCGGCATCCACCTCTCGCCCCTTCCCTGGAAGCTCACCGATGATATTGCCATATGGACCCAGAACTGGCCCTGGGTGCCTGAGCCACCTGCAGGCGCCTATTCTCACGTTACCACTATTTGCCAGTTGTGCCCTGGGGGCTGCGGTCTCCTTGTGCGCAAGGTGGACAGTCGGGCCGTAAAGATAGAAGGGCGCACCGATTACCCTGTCAATCCGGGTGGCGTTTGCCCCCTGGGCGCCGGAAGCCTACAACTCCTTTACAACGAAAACATTCGCTTCACCTCCCCCATGAAACGAGTTGGGCCCAGGGGATCAGGGAAATATGTCCCAATTTCATGGGATGAGGCCCTCGGGGAATTGGGCGACAGACTTCTCTCCCTTAGATCCGACCGAAAGCCGGAGGCCCTTGTGGCCCTTGACGGCAACCGTCCCGGGTCTTCCTTGTCCCTCCTGGTAGAGAGATTCCTCAGGGCCTTTGGAAGCCCTAATTACTTGAGAATGCCTACAATGGAAGAGACCTTCCAGTTGGCCAATCGACTCATGATGGGATATGGAGGCCCCGTCTCCTATGACCTGGAAAACGCGAATTTCATCTTGAGCTTCGGCTGCGGACTCATTGAAGGATGGGGGGCTCCCGGAAGGATGCTCAACCTTTGGGGATTGTGGCATAGCCCGCCCCTGAAAGGAAAGGTGAAGATCGTCCAGATCGAGTCCCGGGCCTCCAAGACGGCTTCCAAGGCCGACCGATGGCTCGCCCCAAGACCGGGGACAGAGGCCGCCCTGGCCCTGGCAATCGCCCATGTGATGGTAAGGGAAGGCCTTTACCACAGATCCTTTGTGGAAAAGCATACTTTTGGTTTCCACGACTGGGTTGACGCCGAGGGCAAAGCCCACGTGGGCTTCCGAACAATCCTGGAACAGAAATATTCTCCCGGCATAGTGGCGGAGATTACGGGGCTGAGAGCGAGAGACATCGTCTCCCTGGCAAAGGACTTTGCCCGTTCCAAGAGAGCTATCGCCCTGGCAGGAAAGGGCAAAGGAGGTCTCAACGGAAGCCTTTATGAATTCATGGCCGTTCAGTGCCTCAACGCACTCAAGGGTAATATCAACCAACCCGGGGGAGTACTCATCCATGACACCAGGCCCTTTTTTGCCTTGCCTGATTTTGAACCGGACCATATCGCCAAGGAGGGGCTGGAGAAGGAGCCTGTTGACAGGGCAGGGACAAGAGACTTTCCCTTTGGGGAATCCCTGATCCACAATTTGGCCCAGGCCGTAATTGAGAGTGACTCCCCACCGGTGGAGACCTTGCTCCTATTCTCTGCCAACCCGATCCACGACACACCCGGGTGCAAGACCCTGCTGAGTGCCATGAAAAGAATCCCCTATATTGTCAGCTTCTCACCCTTTAGAGACGAAAGCTCATACATGGCTGACCTTGTTGTCCCTGATCACACCTTCCTTGAAAAGACAAACGACGTGTTCTGGCCTTCGGGCCTCCAATACCCCTTGTATGGACTCGCAAGGCCCGCGGTAGGCCCCCTGTATGACACCAGGAACACCGGAGATGTGATCCTTGCTCTAGCCGGAATGATGGGGGAAGCCGTGGCAAGACCTTTCCCTTGGAAAAACTTCGAGGAATTCTTGAAGGAACGGGCCAGAAACATCTTCGAACAGGGGGGCGGCGGCCTTACCCGCTATGATAGCAACAGGCCTCCATGGAAGACCACGGGAGTCGGTCATTATCCGAAGAAGCGGCACGAAAGCTTCGAGGAATTCTGGAAGGATATAGGAGCAGGCGGGTTCTGGTATCGGCCCCGACATGGATTCGGTGACTGGGAACGCATCTTTGACACCCCCAGCGGCAAGTTCGAGTTTTACGGCTTGAGGATAGAAAGGGCCGTGGCAGAATATCCCGGCAAATCGCTCCTGGCGAACCTGAATGTGACCGTGGAGGGTGATGAGGCCTTTATGCCCCACTATGAACCGCTTCCTTCTCTGTCGGATGAAGGCTATCCCCTGTTGCTGTTACCCTATGAGATCATAAACCTCTCGAGTGGCTGGGTACCTAACCCTCCCTATCTTAACAAGACTCTGTTCGATGACGAGTTGAGAAAGGAGGACTCCTTTGCCGAGATAAATCCCCGCACCGCTGACCACTATGGCCTGAAGCAGGGCGATAGAATCATCATTGAATCCCCTGACGGGAAGTTGAGGGCCAGGGTAAATCTCTTTGAAGGGGCTATGCCTGGTGTCGTCTATCTCCCGCTGGGCTTTGGGCACTGGGCATATGATGCCTTCATCAGGGACAAGGGCGTCAATCCCCTGGAGATAGTTTCTTGCCTGAAGGACCCCCTCAGCGGCCAGACGACCTGGTGGAATACCAAGGTCAGGATTAGAAGGGCCTGACCTTATGAGAAAGGTTGGTGCGCAGAGTCGGGGTAGTTTTGGGAGAGAGAAAACCTGTGAGGCGTATCACAGAGGAAGATAATGAAAGAGGAAAAAGGAAAATACAAATACGGAATGGTTATTGATTTGGATAAGTGCACTGGTTGCGGTACGTGCGTGGTCGCCTGCGCCTCTGAAAACAACGTAACCGTCAGGGCGGACGAGTCGGACAAGGAGCGGAGTATCTCCTGGATGCAGGTTTTCAAGTTTACGAACGGCAAACCCTTCCCCTATACAGAGGTCTGCTACCTGCCCAGGCCCTGCATGCACTGCCATCATAATACGCCTTGCGTCTCTGTTTGCCCGGTAACGGCTACCAAGATAGACTACCATACGGGCATAGTGAGCCAGATCTACCCGCGGTGCATAGGGTGCAGGTATTGCCAGGCGGCCTGTCCTTACCAGGCCCGGTACTTCAACTGGTATGATGGGTTTTCCCTTGCCAAGCCCTTTTCAAAGGGCATGGAAAGGGCCCTTTCCCCGGAGGTCTCTGTCAGGATGAGGGGGGTGGTGGAAAAATGCTCTTTTTGCCACCACCGTCTCATGAGGGCCAAGAACCAGGCCTATACTCAGGGAAGAAGGGAGATAGAGGAGCATGAATATATAACCGCCTGCGCGGAGGCATGTCCTGCCCAGGCCATTACCTTTGGAGACCTCAACAATCCCGGACACAGGGTGTCCAGGCTCATAAAGGATCCCAATGCCTTTAGGCTATTGGAGCGTCTGGGCACTCAACCCAAGGTCTATTACCTTTCAACCAGGGCCTGGGTCAGAAAGATGGCAGACAATTTCTTGCCGGGAGAATTTGAGGAACTGACAAGAGCAGCACGTCATGTATAGACTGGGTATCGCCCACAGCTTGATCAAGGATACTGCGGGAAGGGAGAGGGTCATCCATTTCCTTCCCTTTAGAGACAACTTGTTTCATAGGATGATGATGGACCAATGAACATGATAATTCCCGCGATTATTCAAGGAGGACGAGTTCGTAAAAAGTCAAAACTGAGATGGCAAAGTAAAAAGCTTCAAGTTCAAGGCGCGCGAATCTCGTGTGATGAGGCGTACTTAGCGTACGCCGCAATCATTTACCCCGTTAAATAATTCTGAATTCAGAACTATT
>JAFDHB010000160.1 GCA_019308985.1 Deltaproteobacteria bacterium
GGATATGACCGAGGGACAGATAAATACTATCAGCATCTCCGACAATCTGCGGATTATGAAAACCCGGGGAAGCCTCTTGTCAAAGGGAATGATCTCCCATATGATACGATGAAACAAGTAGAAGGGCACCTCAACGAGGGATTGCCCTATTCCCCACTTGGGATAATAGAGCCCATCGATCCCCCTGGTACAGGGATCTTCCTCTGGGGGATACTGGGTTTTGTCAAATCCGATCTTCCCCTCGTAGACCATCTGCCTCGCAAAGGCGCTCATCACGCTCTCATCGCCAGCCTTGTATCCTCCCGCATTGGTGAGAAGATAAAAGGTGGCAAAAAAGAAGAACAGACAGAAGGCCGTGTTACGTGTCAGAAAGATCTTCTTCATATCCAGCCCAAACCCTTCGCATCAATCTTATCCCAAACAAGATCAGGATCAGGAAATTGGCAATCGCCAGGGGATAAACCCAATGACGCTCTGCGTATGAAATAACTGGCAGGGCGATCGGCCACCAGAAAGGGATTGTCCTGTTTCCTTTGATCCACTCTGGTAGATTGATCTTGAAGTCCCCCAGGATCCTCCAAGGGGGATCAGACCAAAGATCATAGGAAAAAATCATGTGCTTGAACAACCACCAGTTTCCAACAATGTGTGAGAACACCGGACTGAAATTAACGAAGGCATTCTCGCTATACAAAGCAAGGTAGGAAAGATTATGGATCTGTACAAATTTGTCCACGACTTGCGTGCGAGACTTGATAAAGGAGTGGGGATGGATAGAAACTCCCAGGACTTGGATCCAGAATGAAAAAACGATCAATGAAATGACCACCTTCCTTTTCAAAGGAGATTTCTGAGCCCATGTTCTAAAAAACATCCCGGCAGGCAAAATCAAGTATGGCGTTATGGTCAGAAGAAATCTGGGCCCCCAAGCCCAATCCCCCGACCATGAACACCAGAGCGCATGGGGCAAAGTAATTCCCAGAACGATCAATAGAAACAAGAGGGATTCCCATTTCCGCTTCTTGTAGAATGCCGCCTCTGAGACCAAGCCCAAAATCGCAACAGGGGTATAGAGGAAAAAGCTCTTCCCCGGGCTGAGAAACAATCCCCAGAGACCGACATAGAGAGGGGTGGTGAACCCGAGGGTATCAAACCCCTGGTCGTACCCGAATTTCCATAGGCTATGGTATCGGATCCAGTTGTACCAGAACTGGATTCCTAGAAAGGCAAAAAAAGGAGGAAAGAAATACACAAGGAGGTCACGCAAGGCATTGCGAGAACGGCATGAAAATAAGATATAAGCGATGAGAATCGGAGCGGTCACGACGAGAACGACCTTTGTAATCAGAGCAAACCCTAGAGAGGCACCCGAGAGGACGAGCCAACCGCGGCCGCGGGTTGATGCATAGCTCACGGAGCCATAAACGGCGCTCAGGACGGCGACGTTTTGTGTTGCCTCTGACATGAGGGACTTGGAAAAGGGCCATACCACGGTCGCCAGGCCATATATCAAGGTTAACAAAAGGGAAAGACGATTGGAAAAGCCGAGCCGAAGGCCTAACAAGAAAAAGAGGGCGCACCCCAATGCAGAAACCGCAGAGGGGCACAGGAAAATGACCATCAACTCAGAGAATATTGTCGAGTCAAAGCGAAATACTGCTAAGCTCGGATGCACCGGGATGCCCCAGAGCATACGGTAAACATAGTAAAAGGGCGCCTCAACAAGGGACTGTCCAAGGCCCCACTTGAAGTAGTAGAGCCCGTTCGGGCCTTTCACGGCGTCTTCATGGTAGGATCCAAAATTGGGAAGCTGCCTGGCTTCGATCCCGATTTGTCCCTTTTGGGCAATCTGCTTGGCAACGGCACGCATAATGATTTCGTCCCCAATCTTGTACCAACCGGCATTTGTAAAATAGTAGAAGGCGAGAAAGGAGAGAAATATCCAGATTGCCTGCCTCTGCGGCATGCCCGCCGTGGGACGACTTATACCCTGAGCCATCGAATGCCTCGCTTTGTCATGTAATATAAGTGCTTGTGGGACTTCACTTGTCTGAGGAGGCCCCCAAGGATTCCCAGACGAAAATAGAAGGACACGAGCAACTTCCTTCTGACTCGCCTGAGTTCTTCTGCGGTGGTCGTAGGGGAGACGTAGGTTAGATCATGGAGAGTCGTGTGGTGATGGTTCACCCAATCTTCGGCAATTTGGCCTTCTTCGACAAGTTCATCATAGAGCGTCGAGCCAGGGAATGGCTGAAAATAGGACACCCCGATGCGATCCAAAGGGAGGGAACGGGCAAAGGATATGGTCTGTTCCATCTCCTCCACAGTCTCAGTGGGAAAACCCAGGATAAAGAATCCTCCCACATCAAATCCTTCTTCTTTGGCCAGTGTCAGCTGCTCTCGGATCTGCTCCAAATGAATCTTTTTTTTTATCATTTTGAGGATCCTGGGTGAACCAGACTCGATCCCAAAGTTCAAGGCATAGCATCCCGCCCTTTTCATGAGCTTGAACAGAGCCCTGTCCACGGTGTCCAAACGGATTCCGTTTGGAAAACCCCAGGTCATCCTGATTTCCTTGCTCAAAAGGGATTCACAGAAGCTTTCCACAAACCCCCTGTTCTGCGTAAAGTTATCATCTTCTATGTGGAACTCCCGGACCTGGAATTTATGGTAGAGCATAGACAATTCCTCAATCACATGACCCACCGATCTGCTTCTGATCCTACTGCCTGAAATAACCCTGGCAGAACAAAAGGTGCAGGGGTAGGGGCAACCTCGGGTCACAATAATCGGTGCGACGGGAAAATTTCTGTAGAAGGCTCCGTGAGGGGCTTTGGGATAGGTTGAAGGGGGCATCAACTCCCAGGCAGGAAAACCAAGAGCGTCGAGGTCCCGGATAAAAGTATTCCTGTTCACCCGTATGTCGTATCCATCCCTCCAAACCAGTCCTGGAATCTCTTCGAAATTTGTTGGACCCCCCTTGGCATTGAGGGTGTCTAAAAGGAGCTTAAACCCGACTTCTCCCTCGCCCTGAAAGGCAAAGTCAATGCTGCCCCCAAAAAACCTCATGGTCGCTTCAGGGAGTACCGTTGGGTGACAGCCTCCAAGAATGATCTTGGTCTCCGGGTTTATTGACTTAATGGCTCTTGAGGTATTCCTGACATTATGGATATCCTTGGTCCAGACTTGAAAACCCACCACATCGATGTTTTCTCTTTGCACAAATCCGGAAATTTCACCCCACTTCCTTCGTTCTTTCAAGCCATCCAAGACTCTTACTTCATGTCCGTTTCTTATTTGGGCCGCCAACCAGCCGAGTGAAATGGGTGGAATAACCTCGTCACTGACATCAAAGGGTTTTACAAGCAAAACTCTCATCAGTTGTCCTTTCAAAATTATGGCTTCTCAACCACGAATCCGGTATCGGAACAGGGTCCACATGGCACCAAATCCATGCTTCCAGTTTATCTTCTTCCCTTCTCCGTAGGCTCTCCCATAGTAGGAAATAGGGATCTCATAGATCTTCAGGTCTCTCTTCAACAGTTTCGCCGTAATCTCTGCCTCGATGTCAAAATTATTGCTTCTCAAAGGAATATCTCTCAGTATGTCAGCCCTCATCATCTTGTAGCAGGTTTCCATGTCCGACAGAGTCGTATTGAAAAGGATATTTGTTAACAGGTTCAAGAAGCGGTTCCCAACCAGATGCCAGAACATAAAGACCCTTTGAGGCTTCCCTCCTGATAGCCTCGAACCAAACACGGCGTCTGCAAAGCCATTGGCTATGGGCTGGATGAGATCAAAATATTCGTGGGGATCATATTCTAGGTCCGCATCTTGGATGACAACAACATCACCAGTTATGTGTGGAATAGCAGTTCTTATGGCTGCTCCTTTACCCAGGTTTTTAGGATGATAAAGCTTCTTGATATTTTCATAGGGGAGTTGGGCTATGATATCCCTCGTCCCATCTACGGAACCATCGTCAACAATAATGACCTCCTTTACTAAATCAACTGCCTCTACATTTCTCACGACTTCCGCAACAGTTTTGGCCTCGTTATAAACCGGCATGATCACGGAAAGCTTGCCTTTGAAATCGTTGTTTCCATCCATCGCCATATCTATATCCTTTCACAAATGATGAGGAGGTTTCATTGTTCCCCAGGGGAATACTTCAATCTCTTTCCTTAGACAACTATAAGCCGCTTTTCTTTACAAACTCAACAACATCTGGTTGATCCGGTCTGATCGCCAGCGACCTCTGATAAACCTTCGCGGCTTCTTGTTTCTTGCCCGTCATGGTGAGGGCGAAACCCAAGTTGTTGAGGTAACCGATATCCTGGGGCTTGAGAGCGACGGCTTTCTGTAAGTACTCAACCGATTTACCGTATTCACCTCTCTTGTGGTAGTAGTATCCCCAGTTGTTGTAAACGGTGCTCAGATCCTCGTGATAGAGCAGGGCCTTCTCCAGCTCCCTTCTCCCCTCCTCCAAAAAGCCCCTGTCTATGAGAAATATCGCAATATCGTTGTGGATGAGGTCGTCGTCATAGCCAATTTCCGAAGCGAGCTCTATGGTCTTCAGTCCCTTGGATACCTGGCCAAGGGAGAACAGGGCTTGCCCCCTGTTGAAATGGAAGTAGGCTGCCACCTCCCGAGTCATGAAATCCCTTTGAATGTCCTCGTAAAAACTCTCCTGCATGTAATATCCCCAGATATTATCCGGTGAGGAGATCTCTTCTCCCTTGGGGACGACCTTGTGGAGGACGCCCCAGGGGATCAGGTGATAGGGACTGGGAAGATCAATGGCGTATGGCCCAAAGACCGCATAATATATATCCCGCCTCCCCTTTGCTCTGACAATCTCGGTTTCCCTTTCTTTTCTGAGGTCTTTCCATTCCTGGCTATAGGGAACAATCCCTCCGTCCTGGTCGAGCCACTTATAGAAGATATTGTTTCTGTCATAGATAGTCCTGTCTTCTCCCATTCTCTCCACGATCCTCCCATAAAGAATCGGGAAGACGTAGTTGTCACCGTTCATGAAAAGAACGTCTCCCCTTTTTGCTGTCCTGAAGATATTGACAGCATGCTCATAGGCGGTGTAGTTTCTGCTCTGGTTGGAGAGGTCCAGGTTCAGAAAGAAGAAGATCACAGGAACTGCCCCGCATGCCCCTTTAACCAGGCTCAGCATTCTAGACCGCAATGTCACATTCTCCTCGAGGAACCTGAAGAGGCAGACGGCCCCAACCCCGCAAAGCAGGGCGATAACATAGGAGGTGGTCAGCAGAAAGGCGGTTATTTGGAGGGATATGATATTCAAAAAGACCGTATAAAAGAGATCGAAAAACACCACCAGAACCGCAAAAACCTTCCACCGCGAGGAAAGGCCCCTCAACCAGCCCCAGGCAGCAAGGAGCAGCAGCACGCCGAATTGTGAAGCCAGGAAAAGCCCACACTCGACGGCCCTGGATAGGTATTCCCCTGGTGTCCTGCTGAATACATAGTTTGCTCGGTGGGATCGACCAGAGACATGGGCCCAGAATCTTTCCAGGTTGTTTGGGTCCCCCCAGGTAATGGCGGCGCCTGCATCCGTCCGGATAGGGAGGTACAAATAGAGCAATAGGGGAACGATGAACAAGAGGGTGAGAACCACAAAACGCCGGATATTCAAGAGTGATTTTGGTTCCCTGTGCAATATGACGAAAAAGACACCGGGGGCGAGCATTACGGTCTGCATATGATTGCCGAAGCTCAGACCTGTCAAAAAGGCAAACAGGGCCATCAGGTGGAATTCGCCTTCCTGATCCCACCAAAAAAGCACCCTGACCAGGAGGCCTACGAAGAATATGTGGAGGGTGTAGACCTCTGCCGAGGCACTCTGGGACCAGAAGACCTGAAGGAACCCCAGGAGCAGGGACGCGAACAAGGAACCGTACCTGGAGCCGGTCATCTTCCTGGCGAGGGAATAGAGCAACCAGACGGCCCCAGTGGAAAAGAATGCTGACATGAGGTTCAACCTGAAGCCAATATTTCCAACCGGCAAGAGACAGAAAATCTTGCCCAGAAGGGAATAGAGGGGATAGCCGCTGTTGTGGGGTATTCCCAGAGAAAACGCCGCTGCTGTGAGCTCTCCGCTGTCACCTAGATACACTGTTGGACAGAGGGTGCTCACATAGACCACGAAGACGGCCAATAGCAAAAGGATGGAGATCATGTGTTGTCACCTTGCATGGCTTTCTGCTCCCAAGGCCTCTGTCTCTTGAGCGATGAGTTCCAGGAGATCAGGCTGGTCTCCCTTGATAGTCAAGGATTCACGCATTGCCTTGAGTGCCTCTCTTTTTTCTCCTGCCCTATAAAGGGCCAGTCCTAAATTTCTGAGATAGAAATGGTCCCTGGGCTTCAGCTCCAGGGCCTTCTCGAAATATTCCGCGGCCTTTCTGTATTCGCCCTTTTTGTAGTAATAGACACCCCAACTGTTGTTGACCACGTCACCGGGCTTGTTCTCCAAAGCCCTTTCCAATTGGATCCTTGCTTCTTCATAATAGCCGTTGTCCATGAGCAATTCCGAAGCCTTGCTCAGTAAGAGGCTGTCATCATACCCGAGGACCGATGCATTTTTCAGTTGTCGTTGTGCTACCTTGTCCTTTCCAGCGAAAAAAAGGTACTGGGCGTGCCTCAAGAAAAAGTGGGACTGGACTTGCCTGGTCATGAAATCTTTTTCGAAATCCTCATAGAAGCTTTCCGTCGAATAGTATCTCCATGCATTCTTGATTCTGTAAGGGCGTGAAGGGCCTTTTTTCCTTTCAACCTTATGGAGGATCCCGGCCGGAACCAGCTGGAACTCCCCAGGCAGCGTCACCCCGTCTGGCACAAAGGTGAGGTAGTAGATGCCGAGGGGCAACATCCTCCTGGCAATCTCCTTTTCGAGCACCCTCCTGTATTCTTCCCACTTGCCGACAAAGAGACCCTTCCCTTCCCCAACATAGGGCATCTCGTAGAGGATATTGTGCCGATCAAAAAGAAGGAGATCGGGTCGCATCTTCTCTGCGATCCGGGCGTAGACCACCGGGAAAAAGTGGTTGTCTCCCTCTACCAAGAGGATGCTTTCATAATCCGGGGTTCTCAGGGCATTCAAGGCATGCTCATAGGCGGTGCAGTTGGAGCTCTGGTCTGAAGAAGTGATATTCAAAGCCAAAGGGATCGCCGGAATGAAACACCAGGAAGCCCTCACAAGCTTACTGGTAGCGCCTCCGACCCCTGGATGATTATGGACCCAATGGAGGGCCTGGGCGATCCCCAATCCAGAGAGTATTGCCAGGCACAATAAAGTGGGCAAGGCAAAGGGCGTTACCTTGAGGGAAATAACATTCAAGAATACCGTGTAAACGAAGTCAAATACTATGACAAGGACAAAGAACAGCTGCCACCGATGGGGTCTCAACCTGATAAGGCCCCAGATCCCTATGACAAGGATGAACCCCAGTTGCGCTCCGACCAGCGAGAGGGCCTGGTTGGTCCGATGAAAATATTCCAAGAAATTCTGCTGGAGGAAGTATACCTCCCTATGGCTGCGGCCTGTGACATGGGCCACGAATTTTTCGAAGGTATTGGGGTCGCCCCAGTGAATGGCCGCCCCAGCGTTTGTGCGTATGGGCAAATAGAGGTAGAGAGAGAGCGCCACCAAGAACAGAACCGTAAGGACCACGAAATTGCCCGGGCTCAGGAGCATCCTCCTATCCCGCCAGAGCACGAAACAGATCGCCGC
>JAFDHB010000022.1 GCA_019308985.1 Deltaproteobacteria bacterium
TTGTACCTCCACATTGAATAATTGAGAAGGAAAAATTAGGGCCAGTAGCTCAGCTGGTAGAGCAGTTGACTCTTAATCAATTGGTCGAGGGTTCGAATCCTTCCTGGCCCACCATTATTATATGGGGGACGTTGTTGACTATCGTGACAAATTATTTTAGGGTAGCGTGGACCGTGGATTAATTCAATAGAAGGAAAGCCACCTAATTATTATGCCAAGACAAGCACGATTGGATTCCCCGGGAACTCTTCACCATGTCATCATCCGAGGGATAGAGAAAAAAGAGATCGTCGGCGATAAGTATGACAGGACAGATTTTGTAAAACGCATGGGAGAACTCGCTCAGGAAACCGGCACATCTATTTATGCCTGGTCACTCATGAGAAATCATGGACATATCCTTTTAAAGAGTGGCTCTTCCGGACTATCGAAATATATGAGACGTTTTCTTACGGGATATGCAATAGGATACAATATTCGCCATAAACGCCATGGTCATTTGTTTCAGAATCGTTACAAATCCATAGTATGTGATGAGGACGCTTATTTTAAGGAACTTGTTAGATACATCCACTTAAATCCATTAAGGGCGGGAATAGTGAAGAACATGTCTGCACTTGATAGGTATCCATGGTGCGGGCATTGTGTTATAATGGGCAGGAAGAAGATGCAGTGGCAGGATAGGAATTATGTGCTATCCTGGTTTGGTAGACAGGAATCTGAGGCCAAGAGGGCTTACCGTGAATATGTAGAACAGGGGATTAAAGAAGGGAGAAGGGATGATTTGGTAGGCGGAGGGTTGGTTCGCACGTTAGGGGGATGGTCACAGGTGCTTTCACTCCGAAGGAGCAAGGAAGAGGCACTTAGTGATGAAAGGATATTGGGTAGTGGCGATTTTGTTGAGCGCACCCTTGCAGAAGCTGAGAATGAGGTAAAATACCATCTTTCGATCAACGAACGGAGGATTAAGGCCGAGAAGAAAATCCATGAAGTCTGTAAGAAAGAAGGCGCGAGCAAGGAGGAGTTGCAGGGGGGAAGTCGCAGAGGGCGGATATCTCAGATAAGGGCGCAATTGGCTATTGAACTCACAGAAGATTATGGCCTTACCTTAGCGGAAACGGGTCGTCAGCTAGGGGTATCCACGTCTGCTATTTCCAAGATATATATGAGAAGGAGTCAAAAAAGCACCCAGTCACGATAGTCAACAACGTCCCCTATTTTACTTTTGCGCCTCATCATCCTTTCGCCTGCCGAGAGAGCCCCAGCAGCACCTGAGACGAAGGGACTGATGGGGCGGTTCGAGGCAGGACAGCAAGCGAAGCGCGCTAGATATGCTGCAAAGGCCCCCTTTGGACTCCATTAGTTTCAACATTCCACTTACTTCAGTATATAGGCGCTGTGCCCACCCATACCCGCAATGCCCCAAAAATTAGAACAAATTTACCGTGAAAAGGATAAGCTCCAGGTTGACATCTATGGCTTTCAACATCAAGATGTGGTTACAAGTCTATTCAAAGATCTTGAGCAAAAACTTACCGCCCAAGACATTGATCCCCAGTGCCTCTCATTTAGATGACAAAGTGTATATCAAACTATAGATCAAATATTGCTGTTGATACCAAATTTGCTTGTCTGCATCAATATGGACCTGTGGTCCTGCTTCAAAGCATAATCGAGGAAAGCTGGGATGACAAGAGAAGGGCGGTCCAAACGCCCAGTCAAAATCACGGTGCGGATGATCAGATCGGGGGGTAAAGATATTGCATAAAAGGGAGATATCTGTGCATAATAAAATTTATGGAGAAATCTCTTGGAAAGGAGGGAGGCGGCATGGGAAGAAGACAACTAATGGCGTTAACAGTGTTTGCCTTTGGGCTTATTACCTTTTTCCTATTTGGCCCAGATGAGGCCTTTGGTCAGTTTGGTCTCGGGCAACAGCAACTTCAGCAGCAGGCCGAAGGAGGGGTGCTGAGCTCCGCAGGTGGCAGATATGTGTTCGGGCAGATCTCAGATTCAAGCAGGGACCAGTTTATGCTGGATACATTGACAGGGAGGTTGTGGAGAATAGCAAAAAGCGGAGAGATAGGCCTGTTCTTGAGGGCCATACCTTACAAAACGGAAAAAGGTGACTACAGCCCCTTTCCAGACCCTTTGACAAAACCCAAGAAGAAGGAAGGTATAAAACAGTAAGGAGTATGATATGACAGTTGTTGAAGACAGCGCAGAGCGGACGCTGGAGAAGCTCGTCCTGGGGCCCTATGATACCAATTGCTACATTCTTTCGTGCAAGGAGACCGGGGAAAGCATTCTGGTTGACACCCCTGCAGAGGCCAAGAAGATCCTGGCGGCCTTAGAGGGCAAGAATCCCAGGTACATTGTCATCACCCACAACCACATGGACCACCTGGGCGCTTTTGAAGAGGTCCGTTCGGCACTCTCGATCCCGGTGGCAGCCCATCCCCTTGATGCTGAGAGACTTCCATCGGTGCCGGAGTTCTTGCTGAAAGACGGCGATAGGATCACCTTGGGAAATCTGTCCCTCGAGGTACTCCATACTCCGGGGCATACCCCTGGGAGCATCTGCCTTTACGCGGCACCGATCCTCCTATCGGGAGATACGATTTTCCCTGGTGGCCCGGGCAAGACCGGATCTCCTGAAAGGTTGAGACAGATAGTCACATCCATCAAGGACAAGATTCTCGTCTTGCCTGGAGAGACAAGGATTCATCCTGGCCACGGGGGGTCAACCACCCTGAAAAAGGAGAAGGCGGAGTTCCAGGTCTTTTCCTCCAGACCCCATGATCCTAATCTTTGCGGCGATGTCCTCTGGCTTTCTTCATGAAGATGTCCCTGGGTCTCGTTCCGCAAATTCCTAAGCTTGCCAGGGTAATTTTACTGCCAAATCTCTTCCCTGTGAAATGCTTCCGCCAACTCAAAGTCCTTTCCCCGGGCAAGTATCCTGTGCCTCTCCCTCAGCCTGTTTTCAAGCTCCTCTGGGGGAATCTGGCCCACCTGACTCTTGTGGCAACGCAATGCGGCCAACTTGAGATCAAAGGTGCTTGTTATGTCAGAGAAGAAATTGGGATCCTCGGATGCCCAAAACAAGATCTCCTTTACCTTGTGGGGCTGGAGTCCCTCTTGAATCAGATCGGGGTAGGAGAGGTAATCCCTGGCATAGGGAAATACGGCGTCAAGGGTTACTTGACCGGCTATCCTGTGATCTCTGTGCCAGACATAGCGCTTGTAAGGATCGGCAGTCACGACCGTGTACGGCTTATAAGTCCTTATCAGACGTACCAGTTTCTTTCGAAACTCAGGGCTGTCTTCGAGGGCCTGATCCGGGTAACCAAGAAACTCTTCTTCCCTGATCTTGGCGAGCTTCCCTGGATCCATCCTCGAGTCATTGGAACCCTTGTCACCGTTTGTACAGACCACATATACCACGTCCTTGCCGTCCCTGACCCAGTGGGCTACAGTGCCTGCTACACCGAATTCAGCATCATCGGGATGGGGGGTAATAACCATAACATGGGCGCTGTTGGAGACCATGCCTCTGTTTCCTCCTGGCTTCAGTTCCGATGGATTCGAAAAACACGTGCTTCTTGCTTGGATCTGTTCCCTGATCTCAATCAGGGTTTTTCCTGTCCGGAGTCAGCGAGATCCTATAAAATAACAACTTCAGAGACAATGGCAACCCTCTGTCACGATCAAATCAGGGAGGGAATGCCTTGGCCGGCCTCTCAACAAGGATGGATAAGGGGCGCCCAGTCTCCGATGGTAAATACTCTTCATCGTGAGGCCTATTTAGCACCTGCTACGGGGTAAAACACGCGGGATCGCTAATCCATCTCGCCAGGCCCCTGGGAATGTCACAACAAGGGACAATAAAGCATATGAGCGACTTCAAAATGGAAACAATGAGCCTAAAATGTTAGGATAACGCTTTTTGTCCAAGCCCTGGAGTCACATGAAAAATGAACGAGAACGCCTACAATATCAGAAACTACAAACCGGAGGATGTTGAGAAACTGAAGGCCCTGCGGACCTGGGTAGCTCAGGGGTCAAAGGACTCCTGTGTACATCCCGTGGATGAAGTCCTTCGTGATCTGCATCGGCCCGATCATTGCCCTGAACGGGATCTTTTCCTGGCCGAACGGGACGACAATGCCGTAGTCGCCTATATGGACGTAATCCCTGAGAAGGCTATCAAGAGAGCCGTTTTGAACTACTTAGTCCGTCCGGGAGAGGGATTTGCTAATGTATTCAGGGAGCTGTTACACCATTCCATGGAAAGGTCAGAAGAACTGGGTGTGGATTATATCCATATCAATGTTCCGGAACCGGATATAGCCACAAGGGAATTGCTGGCGCATGAGGGCTTCAGGGTTGCAAAGCGGTACGTTGAGATGGTCACAGGTATCGAGGGAAGAGACTTTTGTTCTGAAATCCCCCTTGGGACCTGTTTGAGGAGCCTTAGAAAGGGTGAGGAAGACAAGCTGAGGGATATCCAAAACAGGGCTTTCACGGGATCATGGGGGTTCAACCCCAACAGCCTCGAGGAAATCATCCACCGCATAAACCAGCCGGATACTTCTCCCGAAGAGGTCATCATCTGTCTCCAAGAGCACAGACCGGTTGCCTACTGTTGGACCGTCGCATGCCTTGGAGCGCAAGGACTTCCAGAGAAAAGGGCAAGGGTCCACATGCTCGGGGTTGACCCTGAGTTTCGGGGCACGGGGGCGGGGAAGGCGGTGCTGGTAGCAGGGCTAAGCCACCTGAAAAGAAAAGGATTCTGTGAGGTGGTACTGACGTGCGACAGCGAAAACACCACGGCCCTTTCCCTCTATGAGAGGGTGGGATTCAGGGTTCACTCGAGCAGCCTGTGGTACGAAAGGAAGACGCCCCGACATTGCTGAAATCCCGGCTAGGGGATATGTTATCCTTGACATAATGCCGCCTTTTCTCTAATATTTTCGGACTTAAACCCGTACGAGAAAGCTAATCTTGTCAAGCCTCTCACACCGGACACAGGGAGCCCATAAGGATCTTTGGCGCGGCCCATGAAAATGCCCCAGGGTATAGCCGTAATATTCCGCAAGGGTCTTCCTGCACGCTCGACAGGATTGACGGTGCCGAAGGGGTATGGGTGTGTCCGAGCCTCCCAAACAAGAGAAAAGGAGTAATGGAGAGGGAGCAGTAACATGAACGGGGGTCTTTCCCCTTCCTGGAGGGCGAAACAGGTGATGATAGGGCGAAATCAACCCGGTTTGAGATCAAGTGTAGAGGACACTGGGACCCTTGATTTCCTCTGGGAGCAAAGCCGACACAAGTTGGAGTGGGCCCCGTTGTTCGTCTTACCTCCTTGGTTAAGGTCATGGTGGGAGGCCTTCGGTAAACCTGGCTCTCCCTACTTCTACATAGTTAGAAACAACGGAGGTGAACTGGCCGGTTTCGCTCCCCTGGTAATAGAGAGAGACAGGTCCTTTTTCATGGGAAGCGAAGACGTGTGTGATTTCATGGACTTTGTCCTGGCCCCGGGAAATGAAGAAGCTTTCTTCAACCTATTTTGGGAGGACCTCAAGGAGAAGGGTGTCTCTTTGCTCACCTTGGGAGCCGTAAGACCGGACTCAACGGTAGCGAGGCATGTGGCAAGATCCGCCGAGAGAATGGGTTTCCATGTCACATGGGAAGAAGCAGGTACCACACTGGATATGGATCTTCCAGGTTCGTGGGAAGAATATCTCCACATGTTGAGCGGAAAACAGCGCCACGAGTTGAGGCGTAAGCTGAGGCGCTTAGGCGAGGCAGCGGAGGTAAACTACAGGGTAATAGGAGATATTGAAGGGACTCCCGAGATTCTTGATCTCTTTTTTCTCTTGTTTCGAAAGAGCAGGAAGGACAAAGAAGAGTTCCTGGGACCTGAAAGGGAAACCTTCTTTCGCACCCTGGCCGCCAGGACATCCCGGGCAGGACTCTTACGAATTGGCATCCTGGAATTGGGGGGCACTCCTGTCGCGGCTGTGATGTGCTTTGATCACGATGGTGTGAGATATCTCTATAACAGCGGGTTTGACCCCGAGCGCGGCAACTTGAGCGTTGGTCTTGTGTCAAAGATCCTTTGTATCAAAGACAGCATAGAAAAGGGAATGAGGAAATTCGACTTCCTGAAAGGGCCGGAGGTATACAAGTATCGGCTTGGAGGCAAGGAGGTCCCGTTGAAGAGATGCAAGATTGGACTCCGATAGGCCCTGGAAGACCACAAGGCATGCTTGTGAAGGTTCAATAGAGGTAAGGCATGGTGCCCATGAGAATTGCAATGCTGAGTCTACATAGCTGTCCCCTGGGGAAGTTGGGCAGCGAAAACACCGGAGGCATGAGTGTTTATGTTCGGGAACTGAGCAGGGAATTAGGGAAAAGGGGACACTATGTGGATGTGTTCACGCGGTCCCACGGGCCGGGTCATGCCCCTGTTATGCCCCTGGGAGATAGGGCTCGTCTCATACACGTCAGGGCAGGTGCGGAGAAGGAGCTCGACAAGACGTCCATATGGAAACAGGTGCCTGAATTCGTGCGCAACGTGGAACGTTTCAGGGTGGGGTCAGGGGCACACTATGACCTGGTACATAGTCACTACTGGCTTTCGGGATGGGCAGGACGCTCCTTGGCGTCTTTTTGGAGAGTTCCCCATGTCATGATGTTTCACACCCTCGGCATGGTAAAAGAAGCAACCATGGGCTCCAGAGAACCCCTATTGCGCATCCCGTGCGAAAAGTCGTTGATAAAGAATTCCAATCTCATCATTGCGCCTACTGAGAGAGAGAAGGACCTCCTTCTGCGATACTATGGTGCTTCCACCGAGAATATCAGGGTCATTCCTTGCGGTGTTAATTTAGAGCTCTTCAGGACAATAGAGAAAGACTTTGCCAGGGATTATCTCGGGTTTAACGGGGAGCAGATTATCCTGTTCGTTGGCCGCATCGTTCCCCTAAAGGGTATAGACAGATTGCTTTCGGCCCTGGCATGTCTGAAGCAGCGGGATCGTCTCAGGCTGCTGGTAATCGGTGGTGATGAGCAGTGCCGGATGGAAGTGGAAAGGCTGAGGAATCTCTCGGAAAACCTCAGGATCAAGGATTCGGTCACCTTCCTCGGGTTGGTGGAGCAAGAAATGCTGCCCTACTTTTACAGCGCCGCCGACCTCTGCGTGTTCCCATCCTACTATGAAAGCTTCGGTCTTGTGGCCTTGGAGTCCTTGGCCTGTGGGACACCCGTTGTAGCCACCGATGTGGGGGACATGAGAAATATCATCCTGGAGGGAAAGACGGGATACGTGGTTCATGACAATGACCCCGGAAGCCTGGCGGACAAGATAGCCCTTCTCCTTTCCCTGTCCAAAGCGAAAGCAAAGGCAATAGAATCCATTAAGTCATCAATAGCCCGGTACAGCTGGGATAATATCGCCGGGGTGATCATGAGGGAATATGGACGCATCACGGCGAATCAACGGGGCGGAAACATGTAAGAGAGTGGCTGTATTGCACCGTAACATCCATATTTCAGAGCGCGCAGGGGTCGTCCCGGCGCCTGTTCCCATGGCAAGTGAAGCTTAACCCTCTCAGCCGAGGAACTTTCCTATCTCGAGTGGGTGCTCGATCAGGGCCTTTGCCCCTGAATCCAGTAATTCACGGGAATCACGAAACCCCCAAAGGGCCCCCACCGGGTACATTCCAGCAGCGACAGCAGTCTCCATATCAATTCCGCTGTCTCCGAGGTAAAGGAACAGGGAGGGGTGTAAGTTGAGACTCCTGGATATCTCCAGGGCTCCTGCGGGGCTCGGTTTTCGGGGCAAACCATCACTCTGCCCGAGTATGTAAACGAAATTCCACTTGCCCAGGAAATACTCAACGCAGCGCATGGTGAAGGTATGGGCCTTGTTAGAGAGTATTGCCATTCTCAGGCCGCGTGATTCAACCAGATCCAGCATTTCTGGAATTCCATCGTAGGGTCTGGTCTTTGAATTCCAATTGGTGCTATAGGCCGCCAAAAAACGGTCAAGGCATCTTCTGACGTTATCGTCAGTGCGGACCTCTTCCGGCAAGGCACGGTATACCAGAGTCGGTGTCCCATCGCCGATGAAATACCTGTATGATTCAGTCGGGTGGGGGGGAAATCCCATTTCTGTGAGTGCCTTGTTCATGGAGTCAGCCAGGTCTTCAAGTGTATCCAGCAGGGTCCCGTCCAGGTCGAAGATTATCGCCTCAAAATCCATGTCCTACTGATCTCCCAATCGCCATGTGAGAAGTGATATTCGGGTTCGCCTCTAATTCGTGGAAAAGGCTATATTAAGTTGGAAAATCAAAGCACAATAATATAATAGTACTATATGAGAGGGAACTACAGGTGGCAAGGCGAAACTTGAGGAATTAGAGGAGGAACGAGATGAAAAATTTTAGAGAAATGGTAATTCAGAACCGCAGCTATCGCCGTTTTGATGAAACACACAGAATAACGAGGGAAACGCTGGTCGAGCTGATAGGACTCGCTCGTTGCACTGCATCTGCGGCCAATCTCCAACCATTGAAGTATATACTTTCCTATGAAAAAGGGACGAATGACCTTGTTTTTCCATGCCTTGCCTGGGCAGGCTATTTGAAAGACTGGGATGGTCCGGCGCCCGGGGAGCGCCCCACGGCGTATGTAGTCATACTCCATGACGAGACGATCACGAAAAATGTGGGCTGTGATCACGGCATATCGGCTCAGACCATACTCCTGGGAGCGGTGGAAAGAGGCCTGGGCGGATGCATGATAGGCTCAGTCAAAAAGGATTTTTTGCGAGAAAAACTTGATATCCCGGACCACTTGAAAATCTTACTGGTGATCGCCCTGGGCAAGCCTGCCGAAAAGGTGGTCTTGGAAGACGTGAAGCCCGGCGGAGACATCAAGTATTGGCGAGATGAAAACAGCGTCCACCACGTGCCCAAGAGGACACTCGATGAACTCATTATTGGGGGATAGAGGCCCCCTCGGTCGGCAGAGGGGATATGGCTCGATGCCCCATGGGAAGGCGGAGAAAAAACCAAGCTTTCTTAGTCGTTGAAGGGAGCAAGGTGGAAAAAATGAAAAGGATTTTCAAGGCCCTGCTAATCGCTTGGTGCCTGATTTTTTTTGCGGCCGGCATTTCTCAGGCAGCAAATCATGGCGAGAAATTCCGGTTGCAGGTCAAGGAGTTCACCCTGGAAAACGGCATGATGTTCCTGGTGGTGGAGCGCCACGTGTCTCCCCAGGTGACGTGCCGGCTGGCCATCAGGGCAGGGGCGGCCCTCGAGGAAAGGGGTAAGACGGGTATCGCCCATATGCTCGAGCATATGATGTTCAAGGGCACCAAGAACTTTGGAACGCTTGATTACAGGCGGGATCAGGAATTGCAGGAAAAAATCGAGGCTGCGTACCAGGCCATAAAGACTGAACTGGTCAAGCGCCGTCCAAACAAGGATTTTATCGCCAGGAAGAAGGCGGAGATGGCGAGGCTGAGAGAGGAGGTGCTCAAGATCTATGTTCCCCAGGCCTTTTCCTCACAGCTAGGGAAAAACGGGGCCGTGAATGTCAATGCATTTACAAGCATGGACCAGACACAGTACCTCGCATCTCTTCCGTCAGACATGCTCGAGCAGTGGTTCTCCATTATCAGTGAGCAGCTGTTTGAGCCTGCCTGGAGGGAATTCTATGTTGAAAAAGAAGTAGTCCAGAGGGAGTGGGCTTACAGGTATGTCAATAACCCGAACGGCGCGGCATGGCTCGACCTAAATGCCCTTGCCTACACGGCGCACCCCTATGGAAATCCTGTGATAGGCTGGAAGTCAGACATGGAGATGTTCAGTACCAGGGATGCCATGGAGTTTCACAGGGAATATTACAACCCTTTGAACGCCGTATGTGTATTGGTGGGTGATGTGACGGTGGAGGAGGTCAGGAGGCTGGCCAAGATCTACTTTGAAAGATACCCGGCTGGTAGGCGGGCGCCGGAGATAGTTACAAGGGAGCCCGCCCAGGAAGGGCCCAGGGAGAGCCTGCGGTACCTGAAGGGTGCGAGGACGCCCCTGGTGAGGATAGGGTTCCATGCCCCGCCCATGGGGGAAAGGGACTTCTATGCCCTTGACCTGTTGAGCATGGTCCTGAGCTATGGTCACAGTTCCCGCATCAACCAGAACATCATCAACAGGGGCCTTGCAGCCAGGGCCTGGGCAACAAACCTGGATACCAGGTACGGCGGACTTTTTGTCCTCGGCGGCGCCCCCAATGAACCTGCGGAATTGATGAAAGACGTGGTATCAGAAGCCCAAAAACGCCGAGCATACTTGAGAGTCTCCCGGGAGCTGGAAGAGATGCTCCTCAAGGAGGTGGAGGGCTTGAAGGAGCGGCCTGTCTCGCGCAAGGAGCTGGAGCGGGTGATCAAGATGAATCAGAGGGCATTTATTGAGAAGCTGCGTGATAACGAAGGGCTGGCCGGTACCATTGCCACACTGGAGGTCCAGAAGGGATGGCGTTATCTGATGACCTACCTGGACAGGCTCAAAGAAATTACTCCCCGTGAAATAATGGATGCGGCTGAGAAGTATCTCACGAGAGAGAGGAAGAATACCGTCTTCATAATACCTGGCGGAAGGGCGGAGAGGCCGCCGGTAAAATACGAAGAGACGAGAACCATAAGCGGGAGGGCGGCCCTCAAGCTGGTAAAGCCAAAGTCATTCGAGAACCATTCGATCTATCCCACCCCGGCAGGATGGAAACACCCACTGTCCTTTGAGCGACATCCTGAAAAGATAACCTATCCCAAGGCAGAGACCGCTTCAATTGGAGGGACAAAGCTATTTTACCTGCCCGACAGAGAGCTGCCTCTTATTGACTTGACCATACTGGTCAAGGCAGGGGAGGTGGACTTGCCTCCTTCAAAGACGGGCCTAGCGGGCATTCTCAGTGGATCCATCTCACGGGGAGGCACGGAAAGATACGGCCCTGCGGTTCTTGCCGCCCTTTTGGACGAGAACGCCATCGACTTGTCGGTTTCCGTCGGAGAGGAGATGAGCCTTATCCATCTTTCCGTGATGAAGGAAGACTGGGAAAAGGGTTTGGAGATACTCGAAGAGGTATTGAGACGCCCCAGGTTTGATCCCTTGGTGCTGGATGCGGTCAAGAGACAGGCCTTGGCGGCTCTAAGGAGACAGAGCGAGGACGCCCAGGCCGTCAGCATGAGGGAGTGGAGGATCTGGCACTTCAAGGGCCATCCCTATGGGCGGGATCCCCTAAAGGGTATGGAAACCATTCCCCGTATCAGTCGCGAGGACCTTGCCGGATTCTTGAAAACATATTTTGTCCCGTCAAACATGGAACTATGCCTTTCGGGGGACATTGAAAAGGAGAAAGCCATTGAAGACCTGGAGGAGTTTCTCGGAAGATTTGAGAAGAAGGAGTCGCCGCAACGGGTCCTCGCGGAGCCGAGGGAGACCCCGCCTGTCATTGCGCTCATTCACAAACCCGGCCAGGTTCAATCCCAGGTAACGATGGGGCTCAGGGGGATGAAGCGCACAAATCCGGATTACTGGAAAATGGACCTCCTGGTACGCATCTTCGGGCGCCAGGACTCTCTGCTCTACACCAGGCTAAGGGATGACCTCGGTCTTGTCTATTCTGCGGGTTTCTTTCAGTCATACAAGTGGAAGGCGGGTTTTCTTGCGGGTTATATCGGCTGCAGGGCCGACAAGACCGCGGAATCCATCCGCGAAACCGTAAAGATAATGAACTCCCTGCGAAGGGAAGTCCCCGGGACGGAACTGGAGCAGAAGCGGCTGGACTCCTTGAACAGCTTCGTGTTCAACGTGGATACGCCTGCCGAACTGGTGGAGGTATATGGTCGCTATTATATGAGGAAGGAGCCTTTGGATACCCTTGAGAGGATACAGGACTCTTACATTGGCGCTACCAAGCATGAGCTTGAATCCCTTGCCAGGAGATTCCTGAATCCCAAGAAGCTACAGGTCTTTGTAGTGGCAGACAAGACCATAGAGACAGGTCGTGGAAAGACCCTGGAAGACGATCTCGTGGCCCTGGCAGAGGAATTGGGGGTGCCATACAGGGAAATGCCCCTGCGCTGAAACTCCAGGCGACAAAAGATTCCCAGTATTGCCCTTGACAATTGTCATCAAGAGCCTATATACTGGCCGATCTTTTACAGGATTGTCTGTTATTCTACGGGGTTATCCAGGAAACCCAGGTGAGTTACTTTCACTGCATCCACGCTGGGGATCTTGATTGCATAGGGGTTGATTAAAGGCAGGGAAAATCGCAAGCAATTTTCGATGTGTGTGCCGACACGCGAACCACGAGGCATGAGAAAGGAGGTAATGGGCAAAGGAAGATATTGAACAGGAATCTCGGACGGGTAGATCGAACACAAATTGGGAAAGGAGGAAGCTATGAATACAAAAAGGTTTTTGGTTGGTTTCGCAGTCGTTTGTATGATATTGGCGCCTGTTTTGGGCCAAGCGGAAGAGTGGGCCCCTAAGGGCTCGATTAGACTCCTGATTGCGTTTGGGGCCGGAGGGTCAACTGACACCCTGGGACGGTTGGTTGCAGCCCAGGTCGAAGAAGACACGGGATGGAACGTTGTCGTGGAAAACAAACCCGGTGGCGGAGGTGTGGCTATGCTGTCGGGACTGATGAATGAGAAACCCGATGGTTTGACAATCGGGTTGGCTGTGAATGTACCCATACTCTTGAATTTGGCCAAGCGAGGAGACAAGCTGCCATTCAAAATCGATACCTTTGACTATCTGGGTACCATTACCAAGGGAGAAGTGGCACTGGTAGCGCGATCTGATGCCCCCTTTGACGATATCCACGACTTTATAGCGCTTGCAAAAAAGAAAAAATTGGCGATTGCATTTGATGCCATGCCACAACAGATGATTATGACGGCCGTGGGTAATCAGGCCGGTGTAAAATTCAAATTTATCAAACACAAAAGCGGTGCCGAACAGATACAGAGTCTTCTGGGCGGTCACGTAGACGCCGGATGTCCCGCAGGTGCACATATCAAATATCTCCAAAGCGGCGATCTTAAGATGATCGCGGCCTTTGGTAAGGACCGTTATAGTTATGCGCCTGAAACAAAGACCCTCATGGAGAGCGGGTACAAATTTTATCTCGATCCCTATTATTACCTGGTTGCTCCCAGGGGATTGCCTGCCAATGTAAAGGCAACCCTGGTCAAGGTTTTCGACGAAGCCATCCATTCCGACAGGGTGAAAACAGCCCTTTGGAATACATTGAAGACTGCCCCCTATAATTTGGGACCGGATGGCACCTTTAAGATGCTCTCAGACGGGGTGAGAAACATAAAGACCGTCATCGATGCGGGAAAGTAAGACCTTCACTTGAAACGACTCCGCGGGATCAGTCTCGCGGAGTCACTATTCAATAAGTCAGGAAGCTGCGGATGACACTGAATCGTATATCAGGGCTTGTTATCGCCGTCATAGGGCTAATGCTGCTTTTTTGGATTGTTCCACGGCACACTGAAACGGTGGATTACGCCTGGCTGCGTCCGGCGACACTGCCGATAATCACGGCCGTTGTCGCCCTTATATCAAGCATCGTCCATATCATTTTTCCTTCCGGAACAGCCGAACTTGATGTGCGGCTTGCCTTGCGTGCCGGTTTGTTTTTTGCGATTTCCCTGCTGGCCCTTTTGCTAATGCACTTTCTCGGGTTTCTCATCGGAGCGCCGTTTCTGGTTATGGTCCTTATGCTATTGGTCGGAGAGCGACGGCCGCTCTGGTTGATCGCAGGTATTGTGTTGATACCTCTGGCGATGTGGAGTGCCATCGTACTGCTGCTGAATCGACCGCTCCCTTAGAAGATAACGGTTACTACCATGATTGATTTCAACATCGTCATTGCGGGTCTTTCCGACGCATTTACCCTGTATAATTTGCTTTTCGTCCTCTTTGGCGTGATTTTAGGACAGCTCGTGGGCGCCCTTCCGGGCACCGGGCCTGTGATGGCCATGGCCATCGCGATCCCCTTCACCTTTACCTTGAATCCCCTCACCGCAATCGCCTTTCTGATCGGGGTCAACAAAGGCGGGCTGGTCGGCGGCGCCATTCCCGCCATATTGATCAATACTCCCGGAACGCCTGATGCCGCCGCCACTACCCTGGATGGTTTTCCTATGACTCAGCAAGGAAAATCGGAAAAGGCGTTGAAAATGGCCCTCTATTCATCCATTACCGGTGATGCCTTCAGCGATATCGTTCTTTTTACCGTTTCCCCGCTCATCGCCGCGGTGGCCTTAAAGATGGGCCCCATGGAAATATTCGCCCTCATGGTATTCGCATTCTCGGTCATCTCAGGGCTCGTGGGCGATTCCATGGCCAAAGGAATCACATCCACGGCCTTGGGTCTGTTTTGTGCTACCGTGGGATTGGATCCGGAACACAGCACACCGCGTTTTATTTTTGGATTTTTCCAACTATATGACGGGCTGCCGCTCGTGTCTGTGGCCTTGGGCATGTTGGCCGTGCCGGAGATTTTTCGCCGGCTGGCACGAATCCGAGGCAAAATCAGCTCGACCGTAGCGGTCTCCAAAACGCAAAAAAGGGAAGATCGCCGGGTCAGTTGGGCCGAGTATTGGTCCTGCCGGTATACCATGCTGAGGGGTTCGGTGATCGGAACCATCATGGGAGCGATCCCGGGACTCGATTCGTCGGCCGCGGCATTTATGACTTACGCAACAGCGAAACAGACATCCAAGGACCCGGATAGTTTCGGCAGGGGCAACATTCACGGCGTCGCGGCGACAGAATCGGCCAACAGCTCGGTCTCCGGGGCCAATTTGATCCCCATGCTGACACTTGGTATCCCCGGTAATATTGCCGCAGCCCTGATTATTACCGCACTTATGATCCATGGCGTTCAACCGGGCCCTCTTCTTTTTCGGGAGCAGGGACAACTGATTTACGGGCTTTTCGGCGCCTTGATGATGGCGAACGTTCTGAACCTCACATCAGGGCTTTTGGGACTACGCCTCTGGTCACGTGTGATTAGAGCGCCCGAATCGTTTATTTTTCCGACGGCCCTGCTGCTTTGCATCGTGGGCGTATACATGGCCACAGGCGGGTTGCTTGGCGTGAGTATTATGTTCATCTTCGCGTTCATAAGTTACCTGATGCATGCGTTTGGTTACTCGGCTATCGTGTTTGTTATCGGCTTCTTTCTCGGGGAAAGATTCGAACTGACCTTGTCTCAATCGCTGAATCTGATGGACGGCGAACTAATCGTATTGCTTCATCACCCGATCGCCCTCGCTCTTTTTGCCCTGGCATTCTCTTCCGTGTATTGGTTCAGCATCCGCCCGGCGAAAAGAAACCGACGATGAAAGTTGCTGGGAATTCCTGTTTGACCATCTCTTGAGGTAACGAACCGGGGCTCGGACACTGATTGCAAAGCAGTTGACTGGAAGCAAAAAGGAGATTAGGTTACGAATAGGAGATCGAAGAAAACCACGGAGGTACGCGATGAATGTTCCAAGGAAGATAGGTATAGGAATACTGATGTTGATCCCGACCTTTGTAGGAGGGGGCGCCCTGTGGGACATATTTGGGGGTAGTTGGATCCCGGTGGTTGTATGGGTGATCATAATGGCGTTTGTTGCGGGAGGGATTATCAACGAAAAAATTTCCTTCGGAAAGACGGCCTGATAGCGCTGATAAGGAGAAGCGTAGGCGTCTCCGGAAAGGAGGATCCCATGGAGGACAAGGAAGAAGCTAAAGAAAGGGCCAAAGCCGAGAAAAAAAAGAAGAAAGATCCCATTGACCCTCTTCCCTATTGCAGGAATGCGCCCAGCGCGGAGCATGCGAGGGCCGAGCTTGATGATGAACCCTGCGATGACTTCAGGGAGGGCGAATAGGTTTTAACCTGGGGTTTCAAGATGGCAAGGTCGAGTGAAAGCACGGTCGAGCTGCAATCAGGAGACGCGTTGATAGTAGTGGACGTTCAGAATGATTTTCTCCCCGGCGGGGCCTTGAGGGTGCCGGGAGGTGATGCGGTAGTGCCTGTTCTAAACAGGTACCTTGAGGCCTTTGCCCGCAAAGGTCTCCCTGTGTTTGCCACCAGGGATTGGCACCCGGAAAATCATTGCTCCTTCAAGGAACAGGGCGGACCCTGGCCTCCCCATTGCATGGCATCCACGAGGGGCGCTGAATTCGCACCGGGTCTTTCCCTGCCGGCCTCCGTTCTTGTCATCTCCAAGGGCACGGATCCCGAAAAGGATGCATACTCCGGGTTCCAGGGCACGGATTTGGACCAGAGTTTAAAGTCCATGAACATCCGCAGGCTTTTTGTCGGTGGCCTTGCAACGGATTACTGCGTATTGAGTACTGTCAAGGACGCAGTAGGTAACGGGTATGAGGTTATGTTGCTGGAGGATGCCATAAGGGCGGTGGATGTCCAGCCCGGTGACGGAAAACGGGCTATCGATGAAATGGTCGGTTTGGGCGCTCACGCCATCACATATGATATGCTGAAGGCTTGAGCATCAAAGCCGTCGGCCTGCACACCATCCTTTCTCAATACCCGAGCGACGTCAAAGTGCTTGAGGAAGCGTCTCATTTCTCGCGCCAACCTGTGACTTCAAGACACGTATTGGATTGCAAAGGCTGTAAGGGGCTGAGGAAACCAAGCTCCGAGTACGGGAGACATATGACAAAGAAAGTAACACTCAAGAAGGGGAGATTGACACAGGATTTGAGGGACGCGCTGGAACACTGCTATGGTTCCAGGGGCATTGATGGGCGTTACATTGATTATCGGTGGCGGCACTGGATGGAAGACAAGGGAATCATCACGTACGTCGCTGAAAGGGATGGGAACGTCATAGGGCGGATCTTTTATCGTGTCGGCGACAGCACCATGGAGGAGGTCCTGGTCAACAATGAGCCGGCTGGAAAGGGTATGGAAACGCTCATGATAGATGCCCTCGTCGCCAAGGAAAGCCTCGTCTCCGCTGAAGTGCTGAACTCCGACGGGGTGAAATACCGCTCCCTCCTTAACTACGGTTTTCGGCCAACAAGATTTTTCTCCGCAGACGGGTTTGATTTTGTCAGGATGGATCTGAGCATCGCGGAGTACTTGAAGAAGGCCAGGGGATGGAGACCTGCAAGGGAATATGCAGCGACCGAGCGTGTCGCAGTGGAAAAGGTTGCGGCCACCAGGACCCATGATGATATCAAGGCCTCCCTGCTGGGACTTTTCGAGGACCTTGGGGGACTGGACCTCTTTGTCGACAAGGGAGACATCGTGGTGGTCAAGCCTAACGTGGTCGCTGATCACGGTCTCCGCAACGGCGTCTACCTGGGGGGCGTGGTGACCGATATCGGCCTTCTCAGGGCCCTAATCGAGATCCTTCTGGCCAGGGCAAGAAAGGTCATCGTGGCCGAAGGCTCCTCCATCAACAGGGCCGAGACGGCAAGGCTCTTCGGCCATTACGGATACGATAAATTGGAGGATATGGCCCCGGGCAGGGTCACGCTTGTAGACCTGAACAGGGACAAGCTGGTCAGGAAGGTAGTACCTGCCGGGAAAAGGATGCTTTCCAGGGAAATCCCCGTGACCCTGGAAGAGGCGGATGTCATCATCAACGTGCCGGTCATGAAGACCCATTTCGCAGCCCTCGTTTCCCTGAGCATCAAGAATCTTCAGGGGGTAGTCCCTCCGCTTGAGAAGTATATGAGTCACTTTTTCGGCCTGTGGCAGAATCTCATCAATATCCACCATCTGGTCAAGCCGAAACTCCATATCATTGACGGGCTTACTGCCCAGGAGGGTTTCGGGCCGGTCTATGGGACGCCCAAGACCATGAACCTGGTCATAGGTGGAACCAACCCCGTGGCCGTAGATGCCGTCACCACGAGGATCATGGGCTTCGACCCTGCCCTCTCCCCGCCGGTGTTTATGGCCCATATGCAGGGTCTGGGTCCTATTGAGCCCGAGAAGATCATAACGATCGGGGCTCCGCCGGAGGATGTCATGAGCCCTTTCAAAGAGGCGGTCATCGATTTGAGCGATGGTGAGCATTTCAAGGTCCACGCCGACACCGCCTGTCTGGGCTGCAAGGGATACCTGCACTATGTCCTGTATAAGCTGAGAAGACCGGACCCGGCAAATCCGGGCAAGCTCTTGATCGACCGGCCCTTCGAGAAAAGGGTGAACCTGTTTCTGGGGCCTCTGACCCGGGCGGAACCCAATCCCGATGAAACGAATCTGTTTCTCGGCACCTGCCGGCAACACTATGCCGATAGAGGTAAGCACCTCCCGGGATGTCCCCCCCATGCGGAGGTGCTGATGAAGGGCCTGTTCAGTCTGTATCCGGATGTCAAGAGGCCCACCTACGCGGATGAAAGCGCGGAAGAGAAACTGGAAAGAATGCTGGAGAAGCTGCTGGAAAAGGATTCCGGTAAATCGCCTGATGACCGGCGAGGCTAACATGGATCCTGGGAGCAATATTTTTTTCTTGACCTCACATCGGTTTTGACATAGATATCACATTAATATACTTTCAGGTGTCCATTAGGGACTTAATAGGGAACCCCGTTAAAATCGGGGACGGGCCCGCCGCTGTAACCCCGCCCTTTTCCACCTAGTAATGGGAAAAGGGAACCCTTCAGCAACTTTTGCCACTGTCTCTGTCTCGGGATGGGAAGGCCGCTGATAGGGCGGGGGAGTCAGAAGACCTGCCTGAAAGGTTGGGATAACCTTCGTGGAATGAGGTTACCCGAGGATCTAGAGGATAAAAAAGGGATATCCCCGGATCGATCAATTCGGTCCGGGTTTTTTATTTTGGGGGCCCGGGCCTGGAGAATCTTTCAATAACAATGCATAAGGAGGAAAGGGAAAATGGGATCAAGGCTGGCTTTTCATCTAGGTATTCTGGGGGTATTTATCTTGACCGGAGTGTCTCACGGGCTGGCACAGGAAGAGAGCAATGAAGTTCCCGGAAATGCAGAAAGGTCCGGGGAGATTATCATGGAAGAGGTGGTCGTTACGGCAACCCGATATGAGAAGGAATTGAAATCTGTGCCAGCCCAAGTGCTGATGATAACCAAAGAAGACATCGAAAACTCAACGGCAAAGAACATACCTGATATCTTGAGAACAATGGCAGGTATGTACGTAACGGACATTACAGGGAACCGGAAGAGTTACCGGATTGATGTGCGGGGTTTCGGAGAAACATCTCAATCAAATACTCTGGTCTTAGTGGATGGGAGACGCATCAATCAGCCCGATTTGGGGGGGACGGATTGGACACTCATTCCCATTGACAGGGTAGAGAGGATAGAAATCATTAAGGGAAGCAGTGGAAGCGTAATCTATGGCGATAATGCCACGGGTGGCGTAATTAACATCATCACCAGGGAAGCGGAAAAGTTTGGGGCAGGGGTACTCGGGGCCGCAGGAAGCTATAGTACTTACAATGCAAGTGCTCATATTGGTGACGCCCGGGACACGGTATCCTACGCCTTTTCAGGGAGTTATTATGAATCCGACGGCTACAGGGATAATAGCGGCACAAGGGCCAAGGACTTGGGTGCCAACCTGTATCTATATCTGTTTGAAGATACGGCCAAAGTGAGTCTCAGTGCAGGGTATCACGACGATGATACCAGGCTTCCAGGGGCCTTGAAGAAGAGTGAGCTGGAGTCCGGCATATCCAGGAGAGCCACTAAACACCCGGATGATTTTGCTAATACAGACGATCATTATGTCAAAATCAGCCCCGAGGTCTACTTCTTGGATAACAGCCTTTTCAAGATCGACTTTTCCTATCGGAAAAGAGATGCCTTGACATTTAGCTCTTTTTCAGGAGGAACCTTTGAGGGGGACACGGAAATCACCACCAAAATCGCCTCACCTCAATTTGTCATAAGAGAACCGCTTTTGGGATTCAAGAATAACCTTACCTTTGGGGTGGATTGGATAGACGCGGAAGAGGACATCCTCAATACCACTCTGGGAGCGTTTCCCTCTAAGGATATCTTCGAGATGGGAAAGGAGAATAGTGGATACTATGTCCATGACGAATTCTATCTAATGAACGACTTAATAATCTCAGCCGGATATCGCCATGACAAGGTGGAATACAGCTTTTGGCCTAGCACTCCTGACAGTGCCGATTACGATGAAGACCTGTTTACAATCGGGATCAATTATAGGATCCATAGGGATTCTTACATCTACTTTAGCTTTTCCGATGGCTTCAGGTATCCTGTCTTGGACGAGCTTTTTGATTTCTTCTCCAACACGATAGATACCACCTTGGTACCACAAACCTCCGACAATTACGAGATCGGTATTCGTCATCGTTTTGGAGATAAATTATATGTAAACTTGAACCTCTTTAGACTAGATACGAAAAAAGAGATCTTCTTCAATCCAACTGGAGGTCCTTTTGGGTTTGGCACAAACGAAAATCTTGATGGCGAGACGCGAAGGGAAGGGATAGGGGTGACTTTGGGTAGGGACTTCAAGAATTTTGGCATAAAAGGATCGTACACATTTACAGATACCGAAATAAGGGGAGGACAATTCGCAGGCAAAGAAGTCCCGGCCGTCCCAAAACATCACGCAACTGTCAATGCAATGTACTATCCGATGGATAAGATCACGATTGTCTTGGAAGGCGTCTACGTGGGAAAGAGATTCTTTGAAAGCGACTTTCAAAACACTTATGAGAAACAAGACGATTATTTCGTTCTTAACGGGAGGTTCAGCTATTTTTGGAAGAAACTGACAGCATTTTTGGATATAAACAACCTGTTTGGCAGGGAATATTCTGAATACGGGGTCTTGAGTTCAGGTGCGCCGGTAGAGCCTGCCTTTTACCCTTCACCCGAGAGGAGTGTCTTCCTGGGAGTAAGGTATGAGTACTAGGGTGAGGACAAGAAGACCTTTAGTCCATATTTTGGGGGTCTTCTGTGCAATTCTAGCCTTGGGTTGGGCAAAACCTTCGTTGTGTGCTGTCTTTCAAGATGCGCTGGGAAGAGAGGTGGAATTGGCGCAAGCTCCCGTCAGGATCATTCCACTTGCCCCAAGCCTTACCGAGATCCTCTACTTCCTGGGGCTCGGGGACAAGGTGGTCGGGGTCACCACCTTCAGCCAGTATCCTCCTGACGCCCGGAGAAAGGCCAAGGTGGGGAGTTACATAAACCTGAACGTGGAGAAGATCATCAGCTTGTCTCCTGACCTGGTTATTGGGACTGTTGACGGAAACGACCCGGGCGTCATAAAGATCCTGGAGCAGGCAGGGATCAAGGTCTATATCGTCAACCCCAGGAACGTGAAAGAATTGTTAGAGACAATCGCCAGGGTGGGGCAGGTATGCGGCGTACCTGAAAAGGCCGGGAGACTGGTTGCAGAATTGGAGAGGCGTGTCTCAAGGGTGGAAGAAACGACTGGATCCCTGAGGAAACCCCTGGTTTTCCTACAGATCAATATCAAGCCGATCATGACGGTAAACAGGCATACCTTTCACCATGACCTCATAAGGCTGGCAGGGGGCGTGAACATGGCGGGGGAAGAAAAGGTCACTTACCCGAGGATCAGTATTGAAGAGGTGATCAGGAGAAGGCCGGAAGTCATACTGATTTCGTCCATGGAAAGGGGCGGTCAATTTGAGAGGGCCAGAAAGGAATGGCTGAAATGGACGAGTATTCCGGCCGTAATAGCTGGTCGTGTCCACCTCATTGATTCCGACCTGATAGATAGGCCATCACCCCGGTTTGTCAAGGGACTGGAGGTAATGGCAGAGTTGATCCATCCGGAAGTGAAGCGAGGAGAATAGATGTCAAGCTCACTCTTGAAAAGACCTCTGAATCCGCGACGGGTCATTACAGTTTCACTGAGCATGTCTCTGCTGGTCTTGTTAACAATGGGTGCGTCCCTAATACTAGGGACAGCGGAGGTAGGGATAGATAAAGTCCTCGATATGCTTTCAGGGTCGTTGAAGGCGGATGACCCCGCAAGATTGATTCTACTGAGGGTCAGACTCCCGCGGATAATTCTGGCAGGCCTTGTGGGTTTCTCCCTTTCCATGGGCGGGACGGTCTTTCAGGCGCTCCTCCGCAACCCCCTTGCAGACCCTTTTATCCTGGGGATATCCAGCGGCGCGGCCTTTGGCGCCGTAATAGGAATCGTTCTGGGTCTAAGCTTTGCCTTGGGTGTACCCCTGATGTCCTTTGCCGGGGCCCTCGTGACCATATACCTGGTAATGGTCCTCGGTAGCCGCAAAATGGGAGTGGAGTCTTCTACTATCCTGTTGACGGGTGTGATTATCAATGCCTTTTTTACCGCAATCATCATGTTCTTCGTTTCCACGGCCTTTGACAGCAGGCTCCATAGGATGCTCTTCTGGCTCTATGGAGACCTTTCCCAGAGCCGTTACGGTCCTCTTGCTATCATAGGCCCTGCTCTGGTTCTTGTGTCGATCGTCCTGTACGGGTATTCAAAGGAGCTGAATCTTATCACGGCAGGGGAAGAAACAGCGCTCCAGTTGGGCGTAGACGTCGAGAAGGCCAAGAAGGTCTGTCTGGTGCTGGTGTCCCTCGTCATCGGAGTGGTCGTTTCATTCTCCGGCCTGATCGGTTTCGTGGGCCTGGTCGTCCCCCACATGGGGAGGATGGTCTTTGGTTCGGATCATCGTCTCCTGATACCGGTGTCGGCCTTTGGCGGTGCTATCTTCTTGATTGTTGCCGACACCCTTGCCAGGACACTTGTATCGCCCAGCGAGTTGCCGGTCGGCGTCATCACCGCGTTTGCAGGTGCACCTTTCTTTATTTATCTCCTCAAAAAGAGGGGGAGCGGGTGGAGCCGGTCATGATCCTGGAAGGCGTGGCTTTCAGCTACGGGGATCTCTGGGCCCTGAGGGGAATAAACTTGGAGATAGGCCGGGGGGAGATACTGGGAGTCTTGGGCCCCAACGGTTCGGGGAAGAGCACACTGCTCAAGATCATGGACGGAATGCTTCATCCCCGAGAAGGGAGAGTCATGTTGAGGGACAGGGATCTTTCGTCCTTTGGCAGGACGGCCATAGCAAGGGAGATCGCCCTGGTTGCCCAGGAGAATCACTTCAGGTTTTCCTTTTCAGCCCTTGAAGTGGTCCTCATGGGTCGATTTCCCCATCTCAAGAGGCTGCAATTTGAAGGTGATAGGGACATGGAGGTAGCCCTGAACTCCATGAAGGCCACAAATACCAGGGAACTTGCCCATCGCTCCATCCACGAACTCTCTGGTGGAGAAAAACAAAGGGTGCTGATAGCCAGGGCACTGGCCCAGGAGCCAAGGATCATTCTTCTCGATGAGCCCACATCCTTTCTTGACCTGAAGCACAAGAGGGACATATTTCACCTGATTGCCTCGCTGAGTAAAAATCGAGGATTGAGCGTGGTCTTGGTATCCCATGACATCGACCTTGCGGCCCAGTATTGTAGCAGGCTGTTGTTGCTCAAGAAAGGACGTATTTACGATGTGGGAGAGCCGGAAAAAGTGATAACAGCAGAGACGATCGCAGCTGTTTACGACTGCCCAGTACTGGTAGACAGAAGCCCGGCCACCGGAAGGCCCAGGGTTAACTTAATGGCATGACTATGAATAGGTGAGCAGGGGGATTTCAATACATGCTTGATTTATTTCATAAGGGTGGCCCAGTAATGTACCCGCTCCTTGCGTGCTCCATAATTTCACTTACCGTCATAATCGAGAGATTCCTTTTCTGGGCCAGGGAGGACATGAGAAGGGACCGGGACCTCGTGGACAAGGTCCTGGAGCTTTGCCGCAAGGGAGACTGGGACTCCGTAAGGAGAGAGGTGGAGGATTCCAAGGACTTCATCATAAGGATATTGGTGAGCGGGATTCTCCACAAGGAATTTTCCATGACAAAGGCCATGGAGGCGGCGGCTTCAGATGAGATCAAGAGGATGCAGAGTTATCTCAGAGTGTTGGACACCATGATCACGGTAGCTCCCCTACTAGGTATCTTCGGAACGGTAGTAGGCATAATCATGTCTTTCGAGATGCTGGGAGCCACAGGCATTGAGCATCCCCAGGCGGTTACGGCGGGTATCGCGCAGGCGTTGATTACAACGGCTTCAGGACTGGGCATAGCCATCCTTTCCCTATTCCCTTACAACTACTTTAATTCCAGAGTGGAAAATGCCGCCCTCACCATAGAAAAATACGCCACAAGCCTGGAAATCGTGTATGAAAAGCTCCAACAACGGGGGCAGGAGAAAAAGGGGGAGGGCCAGCCATGAAAGTAAACCTTCAGACGCTTAGAAGGGCCAGGATCGAGATGCTCCCTCTTATTGATATTGTGTTTTTACTCCTGGTGTTTTTTATCTATGCCATGCTCTCAATGGCCGTGCACAGGGGGCTGCCGGTCAGGCTACCCTTCTCAAGCACGGTCAAAATAGAGAGGCAACTGGTCCTTTCCATTACGGTGAAGCAAGACGGGACTATCTACCTTGACAAAGAAAGGGTAAGGTTGGAGGACCTCGAGTCGGCCTTGAAATCCAAGGTCGCCGAAGGGAAAGGACAAGGGGTTTTGCTCTTCGCCGACAGGGCCCTCAAGTACCAGGACCTGTTCCGGGTGCTCGATCGTATAAGGATGGCAGGGTTGAGCAGGATTTCACTCCAGGCTCAGATGGAACCACAGCCGTGAAACGTTTTCTCTTGCCTGCAATTTTGGCATTGTCGCTCCACGGATTCCTCTTCAGTATCAATGGGCGGTGGCTTCAAGGGAAGATACGGCCTGCTCTCAGGAAGGAACCTGTGGTCATCTCCCTCGTCCCCATATATCCGTCCAAGGGACACGTCGTAGCAAGCGAAAAAAGACCTGAGAAGGCCTCGCAAAAAGAAAAAAAACGGAGTCCAAGGATAAGGACCCCGAGGGAAAGGCGGAGAGAGATTCGAAAGGTGGCCGAGAGAAGCCCCGGGAGCAAGCTGGTCAAGAAAGCAACTCGGAAAGAACACAAGCTACCATCAGTACCAGGAGATAAGGCTGCTTTGACGGAACCTCCGAGGGAGCCGAAGGCCTATCAGCCGCAATCAGACAGGAAAAGGGAGCAAAAAAAAGAGGCGCAACCCATGCCCTCCGCCCCCTCGAGGGCAAAGGAGATCATCGTTCCGGAGAAAGGAGAGCAGGGAACAAAGGGTCAAACAACATCTCTTCAACTAAAGCTGGCTGTACCCCGCTACAAGGATAATCCTCCACCTGAGTACCCCAGGATCGCCCGCCGGAGGGGTTATGAGGGCACCGTGATCCTGGAAGTCCTGGTCGATCGGAAGGGTCGAGTGAAGAATATGAGATTGCTCAAGTCGAGCGGCTACAAGATACTGGACAGGGCTGCGTTGGACTCTGTCAAGAAGTGGCTGTTCGAACCTGCGCAGCGGGGAGGGAAAGAGACCGAGGCATGGGTAAAGATCCCGATTCGTTATCAATTAGAATGAGCGGGGTCTCCCTTGGTGATGTCGATCCGGACGTTCAGAAGTGTATGATACCTGACTATTTTCCTGTGGACTTAAGAGGACTTTTTACTTATTGTAATTGTCGGAATTAGCTTTTGAGGGTCCGCCAGGCATACATCCCTATTTAGCGTTTTGCACCATGATGATGGTTCTACCAACGAAATGAACCGTTCCGAAGGCTTCCATAACGGCATCGCGATTCGTAATGTATGGACAGAAATCATTTCAGTTAGTGGTCAAGCTGGTTGACCGGCGGACCGGTTTCCTCATGGTTTAGGTCAAACACCTAGCAACGTTAACCTTCTAACAGAGGAGGGTGGCCATGAAAAAATCGGGAATTTTCTTGGCAGGTGTTATCCTATTTGTGTTTTTCGTCGGCGTTGTCGATATTATGGCACAAGAGGCGGGTCTTTCCTTTTGGACGACAGAGATCGAGCCTAAACGGATGGCGATTCAAAGGGACTTGGCAAAACGGTTTACAAGGGATACGGGGATAGGGATAGAAATCGTACCGGTCGAGGAGAGCGAACTTCCTACGCGGGTCTTGGCCGCTGCCGCGGCCAATGCATTGCCTGATATGATATTTGTCCCCCTGGACTACGTGATTGCCTGGGCAAAGGAAGGGGTGCTGGATCCTGCTGCGGCGTCGAGAATAATAAGAGAGATGGGTGTTGACAGTTTTTCTAAAGGACCCTTGAGGCTTGCAAGGGTGGACGGTGGAGGATGGGCGGCAATACCGGCCGATGGATGGGGCCAACTCTTGCTTTACCGGAAGGATCTTTTTGCGGCTGCGGCACCTGACGTGTTGCTTGGTCCTCCTGATACGTGGGAGGAGATCTTGGCTGCGGCCCAGGCCCTGCATGACCCGCCAAAGGTCTGGGGCATTGCCGTGGGTACGGATCCAACTCAAGTGTATACCCAGCAGGTGTTCGAGCAGTTTGCTCTTTCAAACGGGGCAAGGCTGGTCAACCCCAAGAGTGGAGAGGTGGATTTGATCACTCCGGAATTCTTGCAGACTTTGAAATTCTATAAGAAACTGGCAGGGTTTACACCACCCGGGAATATCTACTGGCGACAGACCCGCGAAGACTACTTCGGGGGAAGACTGGCAATGATCATTTGGTCACCTTTCATACTGGATGAAATGGCCGGCCTAAGGGATTCGGTTCCTGTGACAGCCAAGGACCTGAGAAAGCCACTGCATGAGTCCACGGGGATTATCACGGCCTTCAAGGGCCCAATGGGTCCAAAGGCCGCCCAGTGGGGGCAGGTGAGCTACTTCGGTATACCCGTCGGGGCGGATGCAAGGGTGACGAAATGGGCCAAGTTTCTGCTCGGGGAAGGATATGTGGACTGGCTGAGCATGGCCCCGGAAGGCAAGTTTCCGCTGAGACCTAGGTATGTCAATGAGTGGAAGCAACTGCGGATCGGAGTGGACAGAAAAGCGAAGATTGCCGATCTCTATCCGGACGAAGTCATCGATACGATTATTTTGGGGGTTGATAGTTTCGACCGCTGGGGTTTCGCTTCAGGCAAAGGTGCCTGCGTAGGCCAAGTATACGGAACCAAGACCCTGATCAGGTTGCTCCGGAGGTATCTCGACGGGGAACTCACGGCCGAAGAAACGGCGAGTCAGATGAACCGGGCGATTCGTGCACTTGAAGGGTGTTCCTAACAGTTTGGGGGGTCCTATGCATGTCTACGTGTGAAAGAGCCGAAAGGTGGCTCAATGAAGTCTGAATTGGCCAGGAGAGAGCAACGCCTTGCCTACTTGTTGCTGGGACCCCCCTGTACCATAGTATCAGCCCTGATCCTTTTTCCTGTCCTGTGGAATCTCTGGCTGGCCTTTCATAAAGTTCGATTATTGGATTTGCGCCGCTTCCATTGGTGGGACCTAGACAGGAGCCTCAACAACTTCATAAAGGTCCTCTCCCATTACGATTTCCAGCCTGCTCTCAAGGCGACACTCTTTTATTCGGTTGGGGGAACTCTTCTGGCCCTCGTTATGGGTCTTGCTGCCGCCCTGCTGGTGTACAGGCGCTTCAGGGGGAGAGGAGTGGTGCGGGGAATCTTTCTGATTCCTTACGTCGCACCCGTGGTTGCCGTGGCCTTTGCTTGGCGCTTTATCCTGGATCCCAGGGGAGTGGTCATGACCGCTATGATCGGAACGGGCATCCTGGAACAACCCATTCATCTCCTGAGTCAACGTCCCTGGGCCATGATTTCCCTTATAGCCTTCGAGGGGTGGCGCTATTTTCCTTTTGACTTTCTTTTCATCCTGGCGCGGCTTCAGGCCATACCCGACGAGCTCTATGAGGCGGCATCCGTGGACGGGGCGACGCCACTACAGAAGTTCTTCTACGTAACTCTTCCTCAATTGAAGTTGGTCCTTGCTACGCTTCTTATGCTTCGTTTTATGTGGACTTTCAATAAGTTTGACGATGTATTCCTGGTCACGCAGGGTACTGCGGGGACCAGGGTCCTAACCATCAAAGTCTACGATTTCCTTATTGGAGAGTTCGATGTCGGGGCTGGAGCTGCAATGGCCCTTGTGCTTTTCGCCATCCTAGGTGGCCTTATGTTGATATACTTCAGATTTGTCATGACAAGGGCAGAAGAGGAATAGGTTATGGAACGAGAAAATATCGAGGGATCGGTATTGGGTGTTTTTCGCGTCCTCGGCTTGGTTTTGCTTGTCATCATTGTGTTGTTCCCCTTCTACTGGATGATCGTGGCATCCTTGAAGCCGATCGTGATCCTCGCTATGAATCCCCTTGATCTAGGGCTCAGGCCCGCAGACCTCTCCTTCAGCGCTTACAGGGAGGTATGGACACAATTCCGATTCGGCCGTTACTTTGCAAACAGCCTTTATGTCTCTTCTTTGACGGTCCTTCTAACGGTCAGCGTTGCCACTCTGGCCGCCTATACTATCGCCAGACTACGTTTTAGGGGAAAGGCCTTTCTTTCAAGAAGCATTCTCGTCATATATATGTTCCCTGCCATCGTCATTGCCGTACCGATGTATTCCCTTTACACGAAGTTGGGCCTCCGAAATGATCTCCGCGGACTGCTATTGATATACCTGGCCCAGACCTTGCCGGTCGCCATATACATGCTCTACAGCTATTTCAAGACCCTTCCACCCGACCTTGAGGAGGCAGGGCTAATTGACGGCTGCACAAGGATCGGGGTCATAGGGAGGATAACCATACCCCTTAGCCTGCCGGCCATGGCAAGTGTTGCACTCTACACGTTCATGATTGCCTGGAACGAATTTCTGTTCGCGTTTCTTTTTTTGGATAGCCCCTCAAAGTTCACACTTTCAAGGGGGATAATGCAGATTGCCGACAATATTAATGTCTCGCAGCAGTTGCTGATGGCCTCTGCTGTGATAGCGACGGTCCCGGTTATTATCATTTTTTTGGCCCTCGAACGATACCTGGTGAGGGGCCTTACGGCAGGCGCGGTAAAGGCATGAGGCGAAGGCGGGCAGAAGGGTGCCGATCCCAGGCCTGATCTGATGGTCCAGATATGCCCATGGCCATTGCGGCACACTCTTTTTTGGGCGATAAAATCCTTAGGAACCGAGGCGTGTTGTTTGACTTGCAGCTAGCAGCGAACGCCCTCTGGTGGTTGACTTCATGACAGAAAAGGTAGATAAAATGCTCTTCCAGGGAAAGAAAAAGCCTTGCTGTCGGGAATCGGGCAGGTTTGTCCCAGGGCATTGAGAACGTCAAATGAAAGCAATGGAAAAAAGCGAGGATATTTTAAGGATTATACAGCGAGCCCTCGAGGAGGACATAGGAAGTGGTGACGTTACCACGGAATGCACGGTGCGGCCCGGGACGAAAATCCGCGGAGAGATGTTCGCCAAGGAAAGGGGTGTTGTCGCCGGTGTGGATATCGCAAGAAAGACATTTGAGGTCATGGATCCGGGACTGGGATTTACCCCTAGGGTCCGAGATGGTGACCTAGTAAGCAGGGGCATCGTGATCGCGGAGATATTCGGCGAGGCCCGCTCTATCCTGAGCGCTGAAAGGGTGGCATTGAACTTTATCCAGAGGATGTCGGGGATAGCCTCCTTGACAAGGAGATTCGTGGAGGCGGTAGAGCACACGAAGGCCGTCATCATTGATACCAGGAAGACCGCCCCGGGGCTGAGGGTCCTGGACAAGATGGCCGTTCGCATGGGCGGAGGAGAAAACCACAGGTTTGGCCTCTTCGACATGGTGTTGATCAAGGAAAATCATATCACAGCCGCAGGGGGAATAACCAGGGCGGTCAAACTGGTAAGAGAAAGGGACACCTTGAAGCGCCCTATCGAGGTGGAGGTCAGGACCCTCGAGGAGTTGGAGGAGGCACTGAACTTAGGGCTTGACAGGATCATGCTGGACAACATGTCCATAGAAGACATGAGAAAGGCGGTGGAGATGACCCAAGGTCGCACGCCCCTTGAGGCTTCGGGCAGAGTGTCCTTGGAAAACGTTGTCGAGATCGCTGAAACCGGAGTGGACTTTATTTCCGTGGGCAGCCTCACCCATTCAGTAAATGCAATGGATATTAGCCTGATACTCAAAGACAATTAGGCCGAAAAGCCGGCCATATCAACAAAGTGCGAAGTAATCCAAAGAAAAGAAGTCCTGGAGTTGTCTACCTTTTGCAGGACCGCCATCCTGCCGCCATATGAAAATTGAGTGTTCCAGCCTGGAATTATTCCATCAAATGTGGCACTGTAAGGGAAATCTCGGCTACAGAAATTAATCAGGGGGAAATAATATGGGAAAAGAGGCCGGAAGAGGAAGGAGGGAAGTAAGAACGGGAATCTGCGGCATATGCCCGGGCGGATGTGGTGCGAAGATAGAGCTGGTGGACGGTAAGATCAACAAGATACTGCCCATCAAGGGCCATCCGGTAGATGTGGTTTGTGTTCGGGGGGTCCATGCAAAGGAGATCGTTTACTCTGATGATCGGCTCAAGTATCCCATGCTCAGGGTCGGGGAGAAGGGGGAAGGAAAATTTGAGCGTATCACCTGGGACCAGGCCCTGGACCGGATCGCCGGCGCCTTTGACAAAATCAAGAAGACCTACGGCCCGGAGGCGGTGATGACATATTTCGGGCGTGGCAGCTTTGACAATAACCTCACTGATGTCTTCGGGATCCGGGCGATGCCGACACAGGGGACATCCGGTTTCATCTTCCCCTTCGGCTCGCCCAATGCCTCCGGGGTTGCCGCTATCTGCTATGTCTCCTACGGCATTTTCGCGCCCGCGGCGACCTTCGGTGCGCCCATGACATTCACTTTTTCGGATTTCCGAAACGCGGACCTGATCGTGATATGGGGGGCTAATCCTCCAACAGATTCCCCTCCGGACAAGGTGAAAAGAATCCTCGCAGCCAAGAAACGCGGGGCCAGGGTGATAGCGATTGACCACATGCGATCCGATATGGCGGAAAAGGCCGATCAGTGGATCGGGGTGCGCCCGGGGACGGACGGAGCCCTGGCACTGGGCATGATGAACGTGATAATAGACGAAGGTCTCTATGATGAAGCCTTTGTGCGGAACTGGACCGTAGGTTTTGATGAACTTCGGCGATACGTGGAGCACTTCCCCCCGGATGTCGCCGAGAGAATTACTCGGGTACCCAGGGATACGATCGTAGAGATCGCCCGTGAGATAGCAAAGGCGAAGGGGGCTTCCCTGGTCATGTATACCGGGCTCGAGTATACCAACAGTGGAGTCCAGAATATTCGTTCCGTCCTTTGCCTTTGGGGAATCACAGGGAACATAGACGTACCGGGGGGACTGGTGTTCAGACCCCGGAGCTCCGTGAAGTTCCCGCGCATCAGCCTGGATCCCCCAAAGGGAGTCAAGCCCATAGGCGCTGATAAGTATCCCCTGTTCTGTGACATGCTCAAATCAGCCCAGTTCATGGAGGCCCCCAGGGCTATTCTCAACAATGATCCCTATCCTGTCAGGGGACTTCTCATACTGGGCGCTTCTCTTCTCACCAGCCTTCCCAACCCGGAGATTTGGAAAGAATGTTTTAGAAAGCTTGATTTTATGGTGACCTTCGACCGATTCATGACGGCAGACGCGATGTACGCTGATATCGTCCTGCCGGCAACCACCAATTTCGAGAACCTGGGCTACCAGAGGTATCCTGGAGGCTACTGCCAATTGAGGCAGAGAATCATAGAACCAATAGGCGAGGCCAGGTCAGGTTTTCAGTTCCTTGTGGATTTGGCCCGGAAGCTCGGATACGGGGATCTGTTCCCGGCCACGGAAGAGGAAAGGGTCAAGTGGGCCTTTGAGCATGGGCCGGTATCGCTTGAAGAGCTGGAGGCCCATCCCGAGGGGGTCAGGTACGATGCAGGGAAGGTGGAGTATCGAAAATACGAAAGGGGCCTTCTTCGTCGGGACGGAAAACCAGGGTTTAACACACCATCCGGAAAATTTGAAATCGTCTCCAGCCTGCTGAAAAAATACGGGTACGACGGGCTGCCCATTTATGTGGAACCTCAAGAAGGGCCGGTGGGGAGCCCGGACCTTTACAGGAGATATCCCCTGGTGCTCAATACCGGGGCAAGGCTCCAGTCGGCATTCAGGTCTCAGCACCTGAACATCCCCGGGCTGCTGAAATTGCAACCGAAACCCTATGTGCTCATTAACCCTGTTGATGCGAAGGCCCGTGGTATATCTCACGGGGACAAGGTATGGGTGGAGTCACAACGAGGCAGGGTCGGTGTCTGGGCCGGGGTGACGGATGCCGTGATGACGGGTCAGGTGGAAGTGAACGTAGGCGGAGGCAGCCCGATCCAGGCAAAGGAATGGCGCGACGCAAATACGAACTACGTCACCGACTTTGAAAACCGCGACCCTATTTCGGGGTTTCCCGTGTACAAGGCATTGCTATGCGAAGTAAAGAAGCGGGAGGAAGATTAGGAATTAGAACCGCAGGTGTGTAATCCAAATTGAGGTGTCAACGAGTACCATGATTGCCCTATGCCGGTCTTCGTCTCCGAATCGGGCGCAGGCTGTTTTCGGTGCCACCGAGTTTGGCGAGGCGTTTGCTGCTTTCCCTGGCAATCAGGGCTTCCAAGCCAAGTCTCACCAGGGAAGTCTTCTCTTTGACACCTGTGAGTCGGGATGCCTGTTCGAGAATCTCGTCATCAATATTTATTGTTGTTCTCATACATATTTATATGCACCAAATATGCATATATGTCAAGGGAGAAACCCCAAAGGGCCAATGACATAAACCGGGCTTCCGTAATTTCTCAATATCTCGACTTTCCAGTGGACCGCCCAGTCTTTTAGGGGCTTGAGGACCCTCAAGGCATGGGGCATAACGGCCCGAATCATAACCCGGGGACGTTGATTCATAATTCAGTAATTATGCCCCAGCATCTTGAGCTTTTTCTTTTTGACGATGCCCTCTCCCCTCCTTATCACATGGGCAACACCGGATTGACTCATTGGTCAAGAGCGTGACTATCCGTGTGCCGCTGAATCCGAGTTCCTGCACCGCCCAGTAACAGAAAACACTTCTTGCCTCAGACCTTAAGTTTTGCCTGCTCCGTGAATAGGGATCTTTTTTGTCGATCGGGTAGAGATCCAGGAAAATGTGCACGGGTTGGAAGAAAGGCCCACGCATAGCAGGAAGTGTTGGTCTTGGGCAATAATTCCGCAAGGCGCTCTGACATGTCATTGGAGTCATTGTTGTCGCGGAAGATCATGGTACCGTCAATGCCGCAGATCATTATGTGGTGAAGGACGGCTGGAGGGTGAAGTCTTGCAGATCGTGGCATGGGAAACTCCAAACATGTCGTTTATGGTCAGAACTCAGAATCGACTTATTTAATTATGAATCTACGTTATATATTGACAGAGCTGAAGGTTATAGCCCCGATGATAACGGGAGAAAAAATTTCTTACTATCTAGCAAAATAGAAAACCTCCTGTTAAGTAAAAAATGAATA
>JAFDHB010000161.1 GCA_019308985.1 Deltaproteobacteria bacterium
GAAAATCAAGAGTCCTCCTGATCTTGGCAATGTTTTTTTTGGCCCTTCAAAACGCGGGCCACCTTTTGGCTTTTGATGAACAACTAAGCGAGAGAATCCTCGGCAACCAGGAAATGCCCTGGGAGATCATTGCCGACAGGATAAGTTATTCCCAGGAAGAAGGCCTGATAATAGCTGAAGGCGACGTAGAGATATCCAGAGGAAACCAGAGACTCGTGACACAAAAGGCGAGGTACAATGAAGCCAGGGGCACGGTCGAGGTCTCGGGCGGTTTTCGCCTGGAAGTGGGTCCAGACGTCCTGAGCGGGGAAGAGGGGATTTTCGACCTCAACCGGAGAACAGGAAAGGTAATCGGAGGGCGACTCTTTCTCCAGGAAAACAATTTCTATCTGAGCGGGGCCTCCATAGAGAAGATCGGCCCGAACACTTATGTAATCAAGGATTTTCGGATGACCACGTGTGAGGGCGAGGTGCCGGACTGGAGCGTAACCGGAGAGGAGATAGAGGTCACCATAGAGGGCTATGGCAAGGTGAGGAGTGCCACCCTGAGGGTCCGCAACTACCCCGTATTCTACCTCCCCTACGGAATATTTCCTGCGAAGACGAAGAGGCAGACAGGACTTCTGCCCCCGAGGGGAGGGTATTCCAGCCTAAACGGCATAGACGTGGAAGTACCCTTCTTTTGGGCCATAACGGACTGGAGCGATGCGACCTTTTACGAGCGCTACATGAGCGAAAGGGGGTTTATGCAAGGTATTGAATATCGCTATGTGGCGGAAAGGGGCTCAAAGGGCACTTTATTGTTTGATATCATGTCAGACAAAATCGAAACGAAGGACCTGACCGATCCCGAACAAATTGACGTGAGTCCTTTTCCAAGGACCAATGATACAAGGTATTGGTTGAGAGGCAAGGCGGATCAATCAACACCCACCGATATCGATGTAAGAGGAGACCTGGATCTTGTCAGTGACCAGGACTACCTGAGGGAGTTTACGGGTGGGCTTTTTGGGTTTGAGGTAAGACCGGACCTGGAGGAAGACTACAGAAGGGATAGGGACGACTACAGGTCTCCAACCAGGAGGTCCGCCTTGAGGCTCGACGGGAACGGCGATGACTACGGCCTGCAGTTTGTGTCGGAATATTACCTGCGTCCCGAGAACCCGGCTCAAGATGATACGCCCCAACCCCTGGGACAGATCGCCTTCTCCCTCCTACCCAGGCGCGTACCGGGCCTGCCCATTTTCTTGAAGTTTGACGCGGATTACGAATACGTCTGGCGTGATTACGGGCAAAAGGGACACAGCCTTTTCTTTGCTCCGGAGTTATCCTACCCCATATGGTTCGGGAGATTCCTGAAAGTACGTCCCTTTGTAAGCTATTCCAGGGATACCCAATGGGTGGATGGGAACCCTCAGGGAGTAAATCATCAATCCAAGGACGCTTACCGCCTGGGAGCCGATTTTTCGAGCGTACTTGAGAGGATCTTTTCGCTTGACAGGGGGAAGGTGAAGGAACTGAAACACAAGTTAGTCCCATCCCTTTCCTACGATTACAGAGTACCGAGAAGCGAAGACAAGCCCTCCGCCTGGTTTGAACCCTTGGACGTGGAAGGGAAAGCGAACTTGATCAGCCTGTCAATAGAAAACCTCCTCGACGCCCGGGAGCAGGACGAACAAGGCAAGAGTACTTACAGACAATGGGCTCGGTTGACCCTATCCCAGGCTTATGACATCAACGAAGAGAGGCAAGACGACCCCTCAAGGGAAGAGAGACCATTCCAGCCCCTCGAGGCCGCCCTGACCCTGACCCCGTACCCGGACCTGGATTTGAAGGCAGAGGCCCGTTGGGACCACTATGAAGACAAAATCACCTTCGCTGACCTATCCATGATCTTGCGGGCCAGGCTGCTGGGAGAGGGGAAGGACTATTTTTCCCTGGACTATCAATATGAAAGTGATATTGCCAGGAGCGTGAGCTTCACCATGGGTCTTCATCTCGTGCACGGGTTTTCCATAGGTACCAGCCTCAAAAGGGACCTGAAACAGGGCACGACCATTGAAAGCCGCCTGTGGTTGGACTACCAGTCCCAGTGCTGGGGTGTGAGGCTGTCCATGGAGAAGATGGACGAAATTGATACGATTTCCATTAGTATTAGGTTGGTGGGCCTAGGCATCTAGATTTTGATGCTTCCGCTAAAACCACATCTGCTGCGTTGCGCTACATCTTTAGTCACTGCGGCGTACCACCATGTACGCCTCATTCCTAAAGATTTGCGCGCCTTGCATCTGCGGCTTTTCCGAAACCATCAATACGGATTTTTGGGACCTCGTCAATCTTCGAATCCCTCGCCTTCTTGGACGATGTCAGTCCCGGTACCATAGAGCCTATTAGAAACTAGAGATGCTTGACGAGGAGGACGGCCAGACCCAGGGCCCAGCAATAGGGCGCGAAGTAGTAAAGCCTACCCTTTTTGACAATGCGGAGCAGCAGCTTGAGGGCGAGGAGGCCGGTCAGGGTTGAGGCAAGGAATCCCATTAAGAGCACGGAAACAGGCTCATTCCCCAGCCCGCCGACCTTGATCTGAAGTCCGAGTGCGCCGATGACCGCAGGTATTGCGAGGAGAAAGGAAAAACGTGCTGCCAGTTCCCGGTCCATTTTGAGGAGCAAGCCGCATACTATGGTTGTACCGGAGCGGGATATTCCCGGGACAAGCGCCAATCCCTGTGCCAAGCCCACCAGGAGGGATCTGAACAACCCGACGTCAGTTTTTTCCCCATAGCCTGCAGGTATTAGTCTCGAAATTCCGATAGCCAGCCCTGTAAATATCAGGGCTGTGCCTACGAGGGTCGTGGAGCCGAAGAGGGCTTCTATGGGTCCCCTGAAAGAAAGGCCCATGAGGGCAGTGGGTATGGTGCCGATGACCATCCATAGTGTGAGGGCTGCGCTCGGATACTCATTGATTTCAGCAGGACGGACGTCGCCCGCGACCATGCCCCTTGAGAAACTCCAGGTTTCGGAAAACATGCTGCGTATATCAGACCTGAAGAACACAAGGATCGAAACAAGAGTCCCGAGATGAAGGGCAGTGTCGAGGAGCAGAGCAGGCTCCTTGAAACCAAGCAGATCCTGGAAGAGCACCAGGTGGCCGGAGCTGCTTATGGGTAAGAACTCCGTCAGCCCCTGGATGATGCCCAGGAGGATACCTTCAGCTACCGTCATACCAGCTTAGACAACCCTTTCCTTGGAGTCAGGGACCCAGGGAAATATCTTGCCCGGATTCAGGATCTCATTGGGATCAAAGGCCCTTTTGAGGCGATACATCAGATCCATGGCAGCAGGCGAAAGTTCCATGCGAAGATAAGGTGCCTTGGTGATGCCGATCCCATGTTCCCCGGAAATTGTTCCACCCATGTCAAGGGCCTTCCTGAAGACCTCCTTTACGACCTCCTCGACTACTCCTGCTTCTTGAGGAACCTTGCCGTCGAACATGACATTTACGTGGATATTACCGTCACCGGCATGGCCAAAGGCAGGAATGGGCATTTTGTACTTTTTCCCCAGGTTATCAAGAAAAGATACAAAGTCCGCCATCCGGCTGCGGGGGACGACGATATCTTCGCTTACCTTGTCGGGCCTTAGTTTAAAGAGGGATTCGGAGACGTATCTCCTCACATCCCAGAGCCTTTCAGTTTCCTCCTCACCCTCCGCGGATTCAACCCCTGTTGCTCCTGCATCCAGGGAGAGTTTCTTTAGCCTCTCCAGCTCCGTCTTTATCTGGGGCGGCTCCCCGTCCACTTCGACAAGGAGAAGTGCATTGGTATCCCCGGGTATGGATATGCCGATTTCATCGCGAACACAATCTATACATAGCCTGTCCATGAACTCCATGGCGGCAGGGACGATTCTGCTTGAAATAATGGCCGACACGGTCTTTACCGCCACGGGGAGGTCATGGAAGAAGATCACCATGGTCCTTCTTGAAGGGGGCCTGGGAATGAGACGCAATGTTATGGAGGTGATCACTGCCAGGGTGCCCTCGGAGCCGATGATGAGCCTGGTCAAGTCGTAGCCCACAACTCCTTTGGCTGTCCTGACGCCCGTGTCAATGATCGACCCCATGGGGAGAACGACTTTGAGGCCGAGCACGTAATCCCTGGTAACACCGTATTTCACAGCCCGCATCCCACCGGCACATTCGGCGACGTTCCCGCCGATCGTAGAGATGTCAATACTTCCGGGGTCAGGAGGATAGAACAGGTCGTATTTTTCCACTTCCTTCTGAAGGTGGGAGGTAATTACGCCGGGTTCCACCATGGCTACGAGGTTTTCCCGGTCTATATCGAGTATCCTATTGAAGCGGTCCATGGAAAGCACGAGACCGCCCTTCACGGACAGGGCGCCACCGCTCTTCCCGCTCCCCGCCCCCCTGGGGACAACCGGGAAGAGATGCTCGTTGGCCAAGACCAGGATCTGTGATATTTCTTCGCTGGACCCCGGGAAGCCGACTGCGTCGGGCATATAGGCCAGATTCGTGGCATCGGTGGCGTATTCCGAGAGTCTTTCACCGCCCCTCACAAGGTATTGATCCCCCAGGATCCCGCTGATCTTATCCAGTGCCGGTTCGGGGATCATGATTCCGTCTTGGGCCCACTCTCCCCCTTTGAGCGGAGAGGCCTACCGGGGTTTCCGGCTTCACGTGAGGGATGTACGGGGATTCTACTCCTCATGGCATGCTGTAGGGTCATGGTGTCCATGTATTTGAGGTCCCCGCCCATGGGGACTCCGAAGGCAATCCTGCTTATCTCAATATCATATCCCGATAGAAGATTGACCAGGTATGAAGCTGTCGCCTCCCCTTCCGATGTGGGGTTGGTCGCGATGATAACTTCCTTTATGTTCTCCTCCTTGATCCTGCTGAGCAATTCGCTGATCTTGAGGTCTTCCGGGCCGATGCCGTCCAAGGGTGAGAGAACGCCTTGAAGCACATGATATCTCCCCTTGAAGATCCCTGCCTCTTCTATGGCCAACTGGTCCCCCGGTCCTTCAACTACACAAAGGATACCGTTGGCTCTGTCTGGATCGCGGCAGATGGAACAGGGGTCTTGGTCGGTAAAGTTGAAGCAGCGGGAACAAAAAGTGATCTTGTCCTTTACCTCCAGGAGGGCCTTGGCAAGATCCTCCGCCAACTCCTTCTTGCTTTTCAATATGTACAGGGCTACGCGGGCAGCGGATTTCTGGCCGATGCCCGGCAACTTGGTCAGTTGTTGAATGAGCCTCTCGAGGGGAGGCGGATAGGTACCCATTGAAAACCCCCCCTCAAAAGAGGCCGGGGATACCTGGCAGGTTGAGACCTTGGGTAAGCTTCTTCATCTCCTCATTGGCCATGTTTTTCGCCTTGGCAAGGCCGTCGTTTACCGCGGCCATGATGAGGTCTTCCAGCATCTCGGTATCCCCTGGATCCACGACTTCAGGATCAATCTTTATGGACACGAGTTCCTGCCTGCCGTTCACGACAACCGTAACCATCCCTCCCCCGGCGGAGGACTCCACAGTCTTGTCTTCCAGTTCTTCCTGGAGCTTCGCTATCTTGGCCTGGAATTGTTGGGCCTGCTTCATTATGTTTCCCATGTTGGGTATGCCTTTCATGTGCTTTCCTCCTGTATTTTTGGTTCACTTATTCATGCGTAACCCTTTTGGTCCTATGGTTTGTTTCTATCGGGCTTTCCCTTGGTGGGTATCTCCGCGGTTATTTGACCCTGAAAGATATCAAGCACGTCACTCACATGCTGTGGAAGGGATTCTTGCTCCGGAGTTTCCTCCTTCCTTGGCGCAGGGTCCGGAAAGGCACGGGCGCCTTTTTCTCCCCCACTTTCTTCCAGTACCTTGATCTTGATATCTCGTCCAAAGAACTCCTTGCAATAGGCTGAAAGCTTGGCAAGCCTGTCAGCATCTTCAAAATAACTGGATGAAAAAGAATTCTTGCCCTTGGACATCTCCAGGACGTCCTCTCCCAGGCTCACGAAGCGCCATTCCTTTAAGACGTTGGCCATTGAAGTGCTCTTGGTGGAAAGAAAATCCAGGAAGCCTCCCCAATCCCTTCTTTGCTCCTCTCCCGACAAGGGCGGCTGTAGCTTTTCCTCTTTCGTGCTCGACCAGCCCTTTTCAGGCTCTGAAGCCAGCCCCTGTCCGTAAGAACTCTCGGCCGCAGCAGATGATATCAAGCGCGTCTCAAGGGCCTCGACCTTCTTGATGAGTTCGTCAAAGGAAAGATCCTCCCCAAGCCTGCATAGTCTCATCATGACGGCCTCAAGCACCAGCCTCGGCTGAAAGGTAAAGCGGATATCCTGCTCCCTGGCAATCAGATAATTCAATGATTGCTGCACCCTCTCCATCCCTGCTGCCTTTGCCTGACGTCTTACCTCTTCCGCCTCGCTCTCGATCATGTCAAGCAGGTCATCATCGGGAGCTATCAAGCTGACCAGCATGTTCCTAAACCGATCCATAAGGGCCTTGTAAAACTCTTTGAGGTCATAGCCGTAACTGTATATCTTGTCGACTATCTCAAGGCACCTCTTGGGAGATCCTTCCACAATAGCCCTGGACGTGTCCGAGATGAGAGAGACATCGATGATTCCCAAGATATCGGTAATATCTTCGTCCTTCACCGCAGGGCCTGTGTAAGATATCACCTGGTCCAATAAGCTCTCTGCATCCCTCATGCTCCCATTTGCTTCCCGTGCAATGATTCCAAGGCCGCTTCGGCTGATATCAATGGCTTCATCTGCTGCTATGCGCGTCAAGTGGTCAAGGATCTTTGCCGTAGGTATCCTCTTGAAGTCGAATCTCTGGCATCTTGAGAGGATGGTAACTGGCACCTTGTGGGGTTCTGTTGTGGCGAAAATGAACTTGACGTGGGAAGGTGGTTCCTCCAGGGTCTTTAGTAACGCATTAAAGGCCGGTAAGGTGAGCATATGTACTTCGTCAATAATGTATATCCGATACCTGCCGGATGAAGGCATGTACTTGACGTTTTCCCTGAGGAGCCTTATCTCGTCAATGCCCCTGTTGGAAGCCCCGTCAATCTCGTGGACATCCACCGATGAACCATTTGTTATTTCAATACATGACCGACACTGGTTACAGGGGATGCCGGGATCACCTTCCCTGCAGTTCATGGCCTTGGCCAGTATGCGGGCCACAGAGGTTTTTCCCACGCCCCTTGTCCCGCTGAAGAGATAGGCATGGGCAAGCCTGCCCGTCTTGATGGCGTTCTTAAGGGTTCGGGTGATATGCTCCTGCCCAATGACATCGTCGAATACCTGGGGACGCCATTTCCTTGCCAGAACTTCGTAGGCCATATCTAACCTTTGCAACCTCTCTCCAGTATCCTGCGTGAACGGAGGGAACTCTTCCCCAAAGGGGCCTGAAAATGGGAATTGCCACCGGTATCACAGGGCTCAAGGCCTCAAAATCTCCAAGGGATAACATTTTGGCCCTGTTCCGGGATTTGGGGTCTCGGCAATCTCTTTCCAGAGGTGAAGGGCATGAGGAAAAATGCTCTATCGTGTGCCAGTCAGGCGGTCGGTTACCTGATCACTATGTCCGGATTTCCTTGCGGCGGATAACGGATATGGCTATCCGACCGCCAGAGTTTTCCGCCATGCGAATCGGGTACCACTGAAACGAGTTCACCTCTTCCAAGAGATCCCCGAGCCCCTGTAATCCTATTACCTTTCCTAGAGCCATAATGTG
>JAFDHB010000162.1 GCA_019308985.1 Deltaproteobacteria bacterium
GGATCGCCGCCGGCCACATGAGACAGGAAGGTCAGCTCTACATCCTCATAAAGAAACGGGGAGGGTAGTCACCCCAGTTTTGCGAAAAACACCTGGCTTCCCGTTCCCTGCCGGGTGGGGATTAGGTGTTATTCCCTATGTTATCAGTTATCAGTTAATTGTTATTGGTTTTCGGATTGGTCCGCATGACTGTTCTCATATCTTTGCAGGCAATAAGATATCATTTCAGGGATTTGTCTTTCGAAACATATGAGCAATAAGGAAATCAAAAAAGCGCCTCATGGGGCCTTGCTCAAATAAACGAGCAGCCCACAAATGAGGAAGTCCAGAAATTGTAGGGTTAAAACGGAGGATTTTGAATAACTCGCAAAAACTGAATTTGGAATGGCAAAGTAAAAAGCTTCAAGTTCAAGGCGCGCGAATCTCGTGTGATGAGGCGTACTTAGCGTACGCCGCAATCATTTACCCCGTTAAATAACTCCAGATTCAGAGGCCGTTCCAGATTCAGAGGCCGTTGCCCCAACGATGTTCTTAGGTGCTCCTAGACCTCTGATTCAGCGCCACCACTACCCATTAAACGGGGCAGGGATGAAGCGCAACGAAGAAATTGGACTTTTTACGAAGCCATTAGATGGAGAACTTCGACAGATCCGCCAGGCTCAAGAAAAAACGGGACAGCTCCTGCAAAAGGGCCACCCTGTTTTCTCTCAGGCGCGTTTCTTTTGTCAGGATTTCAACGCCGTCGAAGAACTTGTCTACAGGGCTTCTCAGGTTGGCCATGAGGTTCAGGGCATCGAAGTATTTTCTCTCGTTTATACTCTCCTGCACTTGGTCCTTGAGTCCCAGGTAAGCATTCCACAGCTCTGTCTCGCAGGGTTCCTTGAAGAGCCCCGGATCGATCTGGTGCCTGGATGATTGGTTCTTGAGGATATTGGATATCCTCTTGTAGGTCAGCACGAGGGCCTCGAACTCCCCTGATTCTTTCATGAATCTCTCCAGATCCCTCATCTTGGGCCGCAAGTGGACAATAGTGTCAAGCCCGGATGAAAGGACAGCCTCCACGACATCAGACCCAAACCCTTCAGCGAGCATCATGTTCTTGTATCGTTCCCTGAAAAATGCCATGATCTTGGCGTGGAGTGCCTTCTTATCAAGATCGACGGTATCCTTCAAGATTTCAAGGGACTTTGATACCACCTCTCCGAGAGAAATATCCCACACCATTGATTCGATGATCCTCACAATGGCGAGGGCATGCCTGCGAATGGCGAAGGGATCGGCCGTGCCCGTCGGCTCCTGTCCCACTGCAAAGCACCCTGCGATAGTGTCAATACGATCCGCAATACCCACTACAGCCCCCACCGTGGAAGAGGGCAGATCGTCTCCGGCATGGGCCGGGAGATAATGTTCATATATTGCTGTGCAGATCTCTTCAGGGTATCCCTCCAGCCTGGCATATTCTTTACCCATAACCCCTTGAAGAGAAGGGAATTCGGTGACCATTTCGGTTACGAGGTCGCATTTGCACAAGAGGGCAACGGTCTTGATTGCCTCTGCCCTATCAGGTGCAACCCGGGCCCCTATGTATTCTGCCAGCCTAGCGAAACGCTGTACCTTGGAATAGGATGTGCCAAGCTCGGCTTGGTATATGACGCCCTTGAGGTCATCAAGTCTGCTCCTGAGCGGCCTTTTCCTGTCTTCCCTGAAGAAGAAGTCCGCGTCTGCCAACCTTGCCCGGAGGACACGTTCGTGTCCCCTGCGCACCACAGAGTCATCCCTGGTAATGGTATTGTTTACCGCTACGAAATGAGGAAGCAATCTGCCTTTCCCGTCATAGAGAGAAAAATACTTCTGATGCTCCTTCATTGCGGTCGTCAGCACCGGTTCAGGAATGCTTAGGAATGCCTTATCGAAGGCGCCGCACACAGCAGACGGGAATTCAACGAGGTTGGCCACGGTTTCCAGGAGTTCCGGGTCCTTGGAAGGTTCACCTGAGACCCGTTTGGCCGCCTCCGATACAGCCCTCTCCACGGCCTCTTGTCTCTCCTTGGGATCAACCAGGACATGGTTATCTCTCATTTTTGCTAGGTAATCGGAGATGTCTTTTACTTCGATTTCGTGGGAAGACATGAACCTGTGCCCCCTGGTCCTGTTTCCGCTCCGAATTCCCGCTATCTCAAAGGGGATTACCTCACCGTCGAACAGGGCGAGGAACCAGTGTATCGGCCTGACAAAAGAAAAGCCGTAGCTGCCCCAGCGCATGGACTTTGGCCAGGGGAGATCTGCCACAAGCCTGGGCAATATTTCAGATAGAATCTCGATCGCAGGCCTTCCGGGGATATTCTTCTTGACATGGAGATATTCCCCTTTTGGGGTTTCCACGATGTCCACTTCTTCGAGCGTTACCCCGTGCTTTTTCGCGAACCCAATTGCAGCCCTGGTTGGTTTGCCATCCTTGTCAAAGGCAGCGCTCTTGGGCGGGCCTGTTACCTCCTGCACCACATCTTCCTGCTTGAGGGATATCGCCTGCCCGACCAGGACCAGCCGCCTGGGGGTCCCAAGGGATATGAGGCCTTCACCTATCCCTATCCGCTGGTCCCTGAGGTAAGCTTCCCCTAGCCTCTTGAGCTCCTCAAGGGCCTTTTGCAGGTAACCGGATGGTATTTCTTCGGTGCCTATCTCAAATAGTAGTTCTCCAAACATTTCATCTCTCTATTGATGGCTTCGTAAAAAGTCCAATTTCTGCGTTGCGCTTCATCCCTGCCCCGTCAAATGGGCATTTTCTGCATTGAATCAAAGGCCTGGAACCGTCAGAGAACATCATGCGTTCAATAGTTGTGAATTCAGAGTTATTTAACGGGGTAAATGATTGCGGCGTACTTCTATGTACGCCTCATCACAAGAGATTCGCGCGCCTTGAACTTGAAGCTTTTTGCTTTGCCATCCGAATGGTGGCCTTCTAAAGGTTCGTCCGATTCGGCAAGTTGTGTCAATTCAGCTTTTTCTACATGGTTTGGCTTAGAATATCACGACCACTCCAATGGTGTGAATTTCTAAAACAAGCTTAATTGTTCTCCGTCTGCATCTCGTCTTTTCAAGAGGGGGAAGCCCATCTCCTCCCGCTGTGCGAGATAATTCCTTGACACGACCCTGGCAAGATTCCTGATGCGGTCTATGTACTTCGTCCTTTCGGTAACGCTTATGGCGCCCCTGGCCTCAAGGATATTGAAGATATGGGAGCACTTCAGGCAATAGTCATATGCAGGCAATACGATGCCCTTTTCGCTTATCCGCAATGACTCCCTTTCGCACATCTGGAACATCTTCAAAAGCATATCAATGTCCGCAAGCTCGAAGCAGTAGACGGAATTTTCCCATTCTCCCTTCTTGTGCACGTCACCGTATGTGATCTTGTCGTTCCACATGAGTTCATAGACGTTTTCCCTATCCTGGAGGTACATGGCGATTCTTTCGAGACCGTAAGTGATTTCAACGGAGACCTGGTCCAGCTTTATGCTGCCTGCCAGCTGAAAGTAGGTGAACTGGGTGATTTCCATGCCGTCCAGCCACACCTCCCAACCGAGACCGGAGGCCCCCAGGGTTGGAGATTCCCAGTCGTCTTCGACAAAGCGAATATCGTGATCCAGGGAGTCAATGCCCAGTGCCTTGAGGCTGTCAAGGTAGATGTCCTGGATCTCCAAGGGAGAGGGCTTGATTACTACTTGATACTGGTAGTAATGTCCCAAACGGTTCGGGTTGTCGCCGTATCTACCGTCCGTCGGTCGCCTTGAGGGTTCCACGTACGCCACGGCCCAAGGTTCAGGGCCCAGTGCCCTCAACAGGGTGGCAGGGTTGAAAGTCCCTGCTCCCACCTCCAGGTCGTAGGGTTGCTGGATGAGGCATCCCCAATCCGCCCAGAATTTCTCGAGGGTCATGATCAAATCTTGAAAAGTCATGGGCATCTCCGGCATATGATTTCTTTGATCGGAGTTAGTTCAAGAACACTGAGAAGAGAGGAGGAAAGTTATCACCCGGGAAACGGAAAGTCAAGGAACATAAGAACCTTGCCGGAATCGCCAATATGGCTTTGGATGCAGGGGCAATTTCTGGTAGGATACAAAACAGAGCGGTTTCAACGCGTGGGTTGGGATCTGGAAGGCGTGAAGGAATGGGAACCATTGAAGTGGACATGTTTTCAGAAGAAGTGGACAGTCCCGATCACCCGGAGGCAGTCAGGTTCAGGAACCTCCTGGAAGAGGTGGCGGAAGAATACGATTGTGAACTGGTATTTTTCGCCGTTGAAAAGGGCACCGTCTCCTTCTCATTTGACAGTGAGGAATTGATGGCGGAAATCATCAAGATACTCCAGCGAGGTTAGTATTTCAGATCCCGAAATGACGAGAGAATTTCAAGCACCAAATCAAAGGAATCGTACAAGATGAGATTCTGGGTTTGGCTGCTCCTCTTTGTTTGGGGTTTGTGATTTGAGTCTTGAGATTTACTTGGAATTTGGTGCTTTTGATTTGGGGTTTTCCGCCTTTGCCGGGTTAGTCCACGTGCTTCGCTGTCTTCAGGGGCCTTCCGATCCTGAAGTCCCTGTGGAGCCTCAGGACGGGCCTGATCTCCGCGATGACTTCCTGCGGGAGGTCCAGATCTCTTGACAGGTCCAAGGATCCGGATTGGAGGATATGGAGGGTCTTTACTGCAGGGGGGCTCATAGCAGGCATCCCTTTCGAGGGGCTCCGACACTTCATGCACGCAATGCCCCCTCTATCCCTGAGAAAAACGGCATGACCCTGACCTGTGTACCTCCTTCCGCAAATGGAGCAGCTTTCCAGGCTTATCCTGTATCCGCCCAGGGAAAGGGCCCTGCCCTCAAAGGCGGCAAGGACTCCCTGCTCATTTTGCCCCCTGTCAAGGGCATAGAGGGCGCGCTTCAAGAGGTGAAAGGGCCTTTGGTCGGTAACGCCGATCGGGAAAAGGACTTCTGTAAGCTCGACCATGTAACTGGCAAGGGAAAGGAGGGTGTAGTCGGACCGAATCCTGGGGAAGGCGTGGATCAGCCTGCCCGACTGAAGAAGAGGCAGTGAACCCCCTCTTCTCATGTCATATTCAAGTCTCACGAGGGAGAGAATGTCAAGGCTGTTGGCAAACCTTTTCCTGCTCCTACGCCCCCCCTTTGCAACACCCTTTAACTGGCCCAGATCGGGGGTAAAAAAGAAGACCAGGAGGTCCGATTCCCCAAACTCTTTCGTACGCATTATGATTGCCTCTGAGATGCTGGTGTTCATGGCTGTGCAGTAAAAAGGCCCTGTCCATGAGCAGGGCCCGCTTTCGGCTCCCGGTCTGATTTAGTCCCAGGCGGATAGGGCCTGGGCAAATCCTTCAGGAGACGCTCGCTCCCAGCTAATTCTTTTTTCGTCCGTAAAGCTCTTTGACTTTGTTCCTGTCGGGAGAGCCGTCTTCCAAAACTGGAAGATCAGTCACGAACTCCACATACCGGGGTTTCTTGTACCTGGCGATTCGTTCTCCGACGAAATCAATGAGTTCCTGGGGTTCGAGGCGCTCATCTTCCTTTAGTTGGCATACTGCCTTGATCCCTTCCTTCCACTTGGGGTCAGGTACGCCGAAGACTACCGTCTTGTCAACAGCCGGATGCTGTAAAATCACCTTTTCCACTTCGGCGGGATAAACGTTTTCCCCGCCTGGCTTGATGAGTTCCTTCTCAGGTTTGCGCCCCTCATAGAAAAGATAGCCGTCTTCATCAAAGCGTCCCAGGTCTCCCGTGTGATGCCAGCCCTCTCTGAAGGCATAGGCGGTATCCTCGGGCAGGTTCCAGTAACCCTTGAAGACCATGGGCCCCTTTACGGTGATTTCGCCCACCCGGCCCACGGGGACCGGGCGATCATAGTCATCCACCAGCCTCACATCCGCAAAGGGGATAATTTTTCCGGCAGAACCGGGGCGGTCACTATAAGCCCCATAGGTCGCCACGCAGGATACCTCTGTCTGGCCGTACATGGACCAGAAGGTACCGCCGGTGATTTCCTGGTATCTCTCTATGTTTTCCGGGGTCTCTATTCCGTTGACAGAGCGCAGAGAGCTTATGTCCCGGCCTGATTTTTCATGCTCTTCCAGGATGGAGGACAACATTGGAGTGAAGACCATCATGAGAGAAACTCTTTTCTCTTCTATCAATTCCACGGCCCGCTTTGCCTCAAACCTGGCCATGTTGACATTGAGAGCGCCTGCGTGGAAGGTGGTCGCAGCCATGAAAAGGCCGCCGACGTGGAAGAGGGGGATGCAGTTGAGGTATGCATCCTCGGTCGTGAGCTTGAGATAGTAATCGAAGTTCAAGTTGGCCAAAAGCAGGTTGGCGTGGCTGAGAAGGGCTCCCCTGGGTCTACCCCCCACTGCCGCGGTATGGATGATGACAAAGCCGTCATCGTTTGAAACCTCTGCAACCTGGTAGTCACCCCCATTGTCCATCAATTCGTTCATCCCTGGGAAGACGTCGCCTTCCTTGGCGAGATCAAAGTACCCTTTCACGGAAGGGAGTCTATCCCTGATATTGACAATGGTCCCTTGGAATTCCCTGTCCGAGAATAGGATCTTCGGTCCGCAGTCATTCAGGTTATAAGCCACCTCGTCCTGGGAAAGCCTCCAGTTAATGGGCAAGACAATGGCGCCAAGGGCGGCCGCTGCGCCGAAGAGAAGGAAAAACTCCAGGCTGTTCTTGCCGAGGATCCCTATGCGGTCTCCCTTCTCTATGCCCGTCTTTTGGATACCGCAGGCCAGGCGATCAACCATGAGCTTGAGGTCGGCAAAGGTGAAGCCCCGGCCGTTTTCCACTTCATACCATGCCTGGTTGCCCTTATAACAGAAGGCGTTCCGGTTTATCAGGTCGTAGAAAGTGAAATCATGAATTCCCATAATTGTCCTCTAATAGCCAGAAATTGAAGTACCCTTCAGGGGAAGATCTTGGACAGAAATATAGGGCCAGCCCCCATGAGGGCTGACCGGAATTCAGGTCTTTTAACCCGAATTTCGCAAGGGTTGGGACAAAACTCAGAATTGCAAACCCTTTTTGATCTTTTCTATTCACCTTCTTAGTGAATTGATTTTCAAGGGTAGGGGAGCCTTTAGGCCTACAAGTAGCCAATATTATGAAGAATTTAGGATCGTAAACGATCCCCTACCCAAGAGCCTTGCGAAATTCGGGTCGCTTCTACCGGGACTACTTTTACTATGCCATCCGCCACAAAAACGAACGATCCTTCCTTGACGTGAATAGGGAAAGCCATATCAGGCAGACCCGTCCACCATTTTTCGATGAGTTCCCAGGGCTTATCCCCTCTCTCCTTGGCCTTCATGGCGTGAGCCAAAATGAATTTTCCAAAAGTCGAAACGGGAGTTAGGGTGACGCTAAGTACCTTTGCATTGGTCTTTCCCGGTGGTATCCATTGGGGATTATTATCATTAACCACACGTAGCTCATAGTCTTCAAAGTACAAGAAGAATTTTGCAGAGTCCAACATAATTGGGTAGCGGTTGGGATTGGTTATTTCAAATACAAAATCAAGCGATACCGGGGAAGAGCCTCCACCTTTTGGGGCCTTGCCCATTGCAACCTTGGCCTTTCCATAAGTCCAAAAGCCTTCGTAATAGCTTATCTGCACCGAGTCCAGCTTCACTTCGGGATTCTTGAAGTTTGATTCTGTGGGCCCCCATAGTGTGGCACAGGAGGCGAAGACCACCGTTAGGCCGAAAAGAAGCAACATAATCAATGCCAGTCGTTTGTTCATCATGAAACCTCCCTTTCATGAGTGTGAATTATGTAAGCAAGTGAATAGCTCCCGCCTTCTAAGTCCTTCGATTCATAAATACCCTAACGTATTTATTTACTCAGGACTTAGTGCTGAGTGAGCATTAATCATTAATAAGGATTCTCATCCGAAAGATACGCCACCGTAATTGCGAATCGAAGCACTAAGTCAGCCACCTCTTGCGGCGTTTGTAATGCTTGACATCCCTGAAGCTTTTCCTTCCGCCCTTGTCGGTCAGGCCCAGGTAGAAATCCTTGATATCCTCATTCTGGCTCAATTTCTCGGATGTATCGTCCATGACGACCCGCCCCGTTTCCATGACGTAGGCATAGGGGGCGACACTCAGTGCAAGCTTGACATTCTGCTCCACGAGGAGGATGGAGATACCCTGTTCCCTGTTGAGCTGCATGATGATATTGAAGATTTCGTGGATCAACCTGGGTGCAAGGCCCATGGATGGTTCGTCCAGCAAAACCAGTTTAGGCTTGGTCATAAGTGCCCTTCCAACCACGGTCATCTGCTGCTCCCCCCCGCTTACAAGGCCTGCGATCTCGTTTCTCTTTTCCCTGAGCCTGGGAAAATAGTGATAGACGAGTTCAAGGCCTTCCTTGACGGATCCGGTCTTCCTCAGGTGGGCTCCGACCTTGAGGTTCTCCTCGACCGTCAGGTGTTCAAAGACCCTACGTCCCTCTATGACCTGAACGATACCCATTTTGGCGATGTTCGCGGCCATTTCATGGTGGATGTGACGCCCATCAAACTCTATGGCACCGTCAGTGACCTCACCGTCTTCGGTCTTGAGAAGTCCGGATACCGCCTTCAGGGTAGTGCTCTTCCCTGCACCATTGGCGCCCAGGAGCGCGACTATTCCCTTCCGAGGGACCTCGATGGATACCCCCTTGAGCACAAGGATGACCTCGTGGTACTTGACCTCGATATTGTTTATCTTGAGAATGGCCTCAGACTGTTCCAAGATATTTCCTCCAAGGGCGAACCAAGGCAAATACCCCTAAATGGGGCAACGCCTCTCCAAACCCTAGTAACCAAAGAATCCCCCTTCCTCTTTGGTCTTGTTCCATTTGTCAGCGAAGCGGGGGTCCTTTGAGAAGTCAACGCGTTTCACTTCCTGGAACTTCCCGTTCCTCCACTCCTGTACCAGGCAGCCGGTGGTGGGCCTGTGATCTTTGTTCGTGAAGGTGATGGGAGATGCACCCAGGCCGATATCAAAGTTCCGCATGGTTTCGAACCCCTTGACCATAATACCGGGCCCTGACAAATCGCCGGCCTTGTCGGCTCGTTTCAGGGCCTCCCAGGTGATGAGGGCGTCACCCCAGGCTTGGACGGTCCTGATAAGTCTCTTTTCCAGGGGGATTCCAGGGTTGTATTTTTTGGCCGCTGCCACCACGATGTCCATGTTCTTGTAATCCTGGCCGAAAAACGCACAGGGCGTGGCTCCCATGACCCCCTCGGCAGCAGGCCCGGCAAGGCGCGGCAGGTTTTCGTCGAAACCCCAGTTATTGACGATGTGGTCGGCACCAAGCCCTAGGGCATAGGCATCCCTGATTGTCGCCGAAACGGACATGGTGGTATTGCCGTGCCATACTACATCGGGCTTGAACTTTTTCAGGGCCATGATCTGGCTCTTGGTATCCAGGGCTACAAGAGAGACATTTACATCCGGGCCTATTTCGAACCCCAGCAGCCTTGCATGGTCCTTGATGGCTTCAATAGGAGCGCTGCAATAGGGGTGGGCGAAATGGTAACTTGCAGCAAACCTGGGCTTCCTTTTTCCATAGTCAGGGTGTTTAGGCCATTTCTTGTCGAACCAAGCCGTGAGGCAGGCCCTTGCATTCGTGGAATAGTCGGAGGAAAAGAACAGGTTGTACCGGGTCTTTTTGGGGTTCGTCAGATGGGCAGAGTAGGACGCTGAAACATAGGGGATTTTGTCCTTGTTGATGGTGGGAGAAAGTGCTTCGGTATCTCCGGTTCCCCATCCCATGATAACGATGGACCCCAGTCTTTTCAAGAGTTTGTACTTGGTGATGGCCTCTGGAATCCTGTAGCCATAATCAAACCAGGTATATCTTACCTTCTTGCCGTTGATGCCGCCCTGCTCGTTGATATACTTCCATGCCTCTTCCATCCCCAGGGCGTAGTCCTTCCCAACGTCAGAAGTGGCCCCCGTGGTATCCATGATGCCGCCAATCTTGACCGTCTTGGCAATGGTAGGGTGAGCGAAGGTCAATAGCAAGGCCAAAGAAAAAAGCAAGACCAGAAACTTGGAATAGATACTATCTTTCATGAGCTTCCCCCTTCGAGGTTTTGAACAAGCTGTTAATCTTGATGGCTTCGTAAAAAGTCCAATTTCTGCGTTGCGATTCATCCCTGCCCCGTTTAATGGGTAGTGGTGGCGCTGAATCAGAGGTCTAGGAGCACCTAAGAACATCGTTGGGGCAACGGCCTCTGAATCTGGAGTTATTTAACGGGGTAAATATTTAACGGGGTAAATGATTGCGGCGTACCTTACGTACGCCTCATCGCACGAGATTCGCGCGCTCCCGACAGCGGGATTTCGCAAGCTCAACTTGAAGCTTACTTGAAGCTTTTTACTTTGCCATTCCAATTTCGCCTTTTTACGAGTTCGTTAATCTTGGACATCCAAACGCAGGCCCTTCAAAACAAGGATTGCATCACCTCCTTTCTAATAGGAAAAGGGCCAGAGGTTAAAATAGTTCTTAATTTGCCACCAACGATAGGCAAGGCCGTTGGGCTCATATATGAGAAACGCGCATATGGCAAGGCCAAAGGCCATGTCCTTTATGTAAGCAAAATCCATGAGAAGTTTCGGATAGTACTCAGAAAGGGGAATCACAGCCCACTGGAGCAATTCCATAATCACGACCATAAATAGGGAGCCGAAGATGGCGCCGTGTATAGATCCGACACCTCCTATGAGAATGACTCCGACCAGCCACAGGGCCAGGAACCAGGGGAAGTGCTCCGGGCTGATGGCCGCGGTGTTGCTGACCCAGAAGGCCCCTGCCACGCCACCAAAAAAGCCTGCCACGAAAAAGGCGAGGAGTTTGTACCATATAATATTGATGCCCATTGTCTCGGCCGCGATGTCATTGTCTCTGATGGCCACCCAGGCTCGTCCTACCCTTGATCGAAGCAGGTTTGCCAGGGCCATGACCATGAGGGTGATCAGCACGGCCATCAGATAATAGACTTCCCTCTCAGAGTCAATAGCCCAGGGCCCTATCTTTATGGTCCCAGGGGGGAGGCTGAAGGCCTGCCCCCTTCCGCCTATCTTGCTGACATACTGGGTGATGACGAAATCGACCGTAATGAACTGGGCGGCCATTGTGGTAAGGATGAGGTAAAACCCCTTTACCTTGGCAGAGGGAAGACCGAAGAGCACGCTCCATATGCCGGCCACTATGGCCCCGACAATGATACTGATGGGATAGGCAAGACCCCAATGCACGATAGGTCCAGGCCAGGGGAACTGGAGGACGAGCAGTGTGCTGGTGTAGGCCCCTACGGCAATGAAGGCCGAATGTCCAAGAGTAATGAGACCTGTGTATCCTATGAGCAACTGGACACCTAAAGCTCCCATGGCCGTGTAACCTACCATGGTAGCTACACTCACCCAATATTCAGGGAGGAAGAGGGGGATGCCGATAAAAACAATGCCCAGGAGAAGAATCATCTTCCCCCTTATGAAAGTGGTCTGCCACCAACCCTGATCCTCTTGATAATCCTGGTGATAGACGCCACAGGGTAGCCAGACGTTGGACATGATACCCCCTCAAATCACTAACGAGATATAACCCGCGCTACAAGAAAGACCCTGGACTCGGCTCGGACCATCTGCCGTCTTCCCCTTTTTCATTCATACTCTTTCTATCCTTTCCCATCCCCACAGGCCATAAGGTCTAAACAGGAGAAAAACAGCCATGAATACGAAAGGTACGATCTCCTTGACACCGCCGGGGAAATACTGATCCAGATAAGTCCCTGACAGGTTCTGGAGGAGACCGATCATGATACCGCCTACTATGGCCCCCGGCACCGAATTCAATCCCCCCAGGACCACGGCAGGCAAGACAAGGAGCCCCAGGTATCCTATGGAGATATTGATCCCGTTGATGTTGCCCAGGAGGGCTCCCCCCACACCGGCACTCATAAAGGCGATGGCCCAGGCAGCGGAATAGACAAAGCGGGCGCTGACGCCCAGGGAAAGGGCCGCTGTTTCATCATCCGCCGTTGCCTGCATGGAGAGGCCCCACCTGGTAAACTTGAAAAAGCACACGAACACGATCAACAGGGCTATGGCAAGAATGAAGGACCAGAGGTAGACCGGTGATATCTTTACAAAGCCTATGGAGATAGGTTCAATGGAAAAAATAGGGGGATCGAATACCTGGGTATCCGTCCCCCATATGAATTCAACCAGGCCCTTAAGGAAAAAGGACAGCCCCACGGTCACCATGATTACCGAGAGGATGGGTTCACCGATGAGTCTGTCCAAAAAGATTCTCTCAGTGAGAAAGCCCAGCACAATCCCAACCACGAGGGTGAGAATAACGGACAGAAAGAAGGGAATCCCCATTTGGTAGAAGGTCAGGGCCACGTAAGCGCCTATGAGGGTCAGTTCTCCCATTGCAAGATTCAATACCCCCGAGCATTTATAGATCAAGACCCAGCCAAGGGCGACCAAGGCATATATACCCCCAACGAGAATTCCTGTTATGATGGTCATCAAGAAAAGCTCCATAGGGTTTCCCTCCCTGGTCCGATCAAGCAACATCCACTTTTTGGATGTGAAGGTCTGTCTTTATCCTCTGCTCTCTGCCGTCTTCATAGGTGATAGTTGTGTCCATGTGGACGGTTTCAGCCTCGGAGTAAAGTGCTTCCACGATATCCTTGTACCTTTTTTCAACAAAAGAGCGTCTCAACTTGGAGGTCCTGGTCAATTCCTCGTCATCAGCGTCAAATACCTTGTAAAGGTTCACGAACTTGTGGATCTTTGCAGGGGCAGGGAGGTCCCTGTTGGCCTCTTCAATCTGTTTCTGAACCAACTCATAGACCTGAGGTTTCTGGGACAATTCCGGGTAGCTCGTATAGTTGATCTTCCTGTCGTCCGCCCATTTCCCTACAACGGAATAGTCAATACACACGACGGCAGTGACATATGGCTTCTTATCTCCAATGACCCAGGCCTCCTGGATGAACGGACTGAACTTCAGCCTGGTCTCCAGGTATTGTGGTGAAAAAGGTCTCCCGTCGTTCAGGGTCATAACATCCTTCGACCTATCAAAGACCACCAGGTGGCCGTCTTCGTCTATGAAGCCCCTGTCCCCGGAATAGAGCCAGCCATCGACAAGGGTGGTACGGGTAGCCTCCTCGTTCTTATAATATCCTTGAAAGACGGAAGGGCTTCTAGAGATGATTTCCCCGTCTTCTTTTATCCTTACCTCTGTCTCAGGGATGGGGGTTCCGACCGTGTCGAACTTCACATCTCCATCCCTGTGGACTATCGAAATACCAGCTATCTCGGTCTGGCCGTATATCTGTTTGAGGTTTACACCCAGGGCATGGAAAAACCTGAAGTGGTCAGGGCCCATCGCCGCACCGCCCGTATAAGCATGCCGGAGTCTTGACATCCCAAGGTGATCTTTCAGCTTTTTCTGGAGGGCTATCCACGCGATCCAGTTCAAGACTTTCCAGTACCAGGGTATTGGGTGCTTGGCGAATTTCATGTCAGCTACCTTGTACCCGACCTTGGTGCCGAATTCGTAGGCCTTCCTCTTGATCCAGGAAGAATCAATGTATTTCACCTGCACGCGCCTCGTCATACCTTCGTACAGCCTCGGCGGCGCGAACATGACATGGGGTCCGATTTCTCGGAGGTTCTCCAAGGCAGTCTCCGGTTCTTCAGGGAAATTTATAGTGTACCCGATCTGGAGACCGCAGGAAATGGACATCATCTGCTCGCCTATCCAGGCAAAGGGGAGATAGGATACGAAGTCATCCGTTTCGTAACATGGATCGACCTTCATGAGGTTCCGGCCCATGGTAAGCATATTCCAGTGACTCAGAAGGGCCCCTTTGGGTTGGGCGGTCGTCCCGGAAGTATAAAACAGGAGGCAGATATCATCTCCATGTCCCTCGCTTACCATTCTTTCAAACAGCCCTGGGTCCTGGCTGTCCAATTCCCTGCCGAGCTTCTGGACGTCTTTGATACTTATGAGGAAATCCTGGTTGTAGTTTCTCATACCCTTGGGATCATCCCATATGATCCACTGTAGCTTCGGGCACTCTTCCTTGATGGAAAGGGCCTTGTCCACCTCCTCCTGGGTCTCTCCCACAAAAAATTTCGTGTCGGAATGGTCGATTATGTACTTTACTTCATCTATCATCGAATCCTGGAACAGCCACACGCCGATAGCACCCGCACACAGGGCCGCCATCTCGGCCCAGAGACCTTCAGGTCGATTATCACCGATCATGGCAACCTTGTCACCCTTCTTCAATCCGAGACGAACCATCCCCAGACACAGGTGCTTCACGTTTTCATAATAGTCCTGCCAGGTGAAGGGAATCCATATGCCGTAATTCTTTTCCCTCATTGCGACCTTATCGGCCCCGAAATTTTTGCATTGCCGCAGGAACAGCTTGGGTATAGTGAGATCCTTTGTAATATCTATCTGGGGCACGGAGCCTTTTGAACCCTTATCTCCTGGTGGCATAAAGCTCCTCCTCACCCAGGTATGCCCTTGTCACCTCAGGATTATCCTGGACTTCTTTCGGGGTGCCGTCCGTGATTTTGTATCCGAAGTTGAGCACAAGAACCCTGTGAGAGATATCCATGACCACGCCCATATCGTGCTCCACCAGGATACACGTGACCTTCCAGCGCTCTTCTTCGTTGATATCCAGGATGAAACGGGCCATATCCTCAACCTCTTCCAGGTTCAGCCCGGCCAAGGGTTCGTCCAGCAGGAGGAGTTCGGGTTCCAAGGCCAGGGCCCTTCCCAATTCAACCCTCTTTTGTAAACCGTAAGGTAGCATATGGACTGTCTTATCTCTGATACTTTCAATTTCGAGGAGGTCGATGATCTCTTCCTCAATGAACTTCCTGGCCTCCAGTTCTTCTTGTCTCGTCTTCCCTACATAAACCGAACCCCCCAATATCCCTGACTTGAGGTGGATATGTCTCCCGAGACGGATGTTGTCCAGGACGGTCATTCCCCCGAACAATTCGATTTTCTGAAAGGTCCTTGAAATCCCGAGAAGGGCGCGTTGGTGTGGCTTGAGGTCGTTGATGAGTCGGCCCTTGTAATAGATATTCCCTTTCTGGGGTCTGTAGAGTCCGTTTATGCAGTTCATCATGACCGTCTTGCCCGCCCCGTTAGGGCCGATGATAGAGTGAATCTCACCCTTGTTGACTTCCAGATCCACACCCGCAAGAGCCGCCACCTTGCCGAAGTACATGTGCAGATTCTCAAGTCTTAACAGGGTATCTCCTTGCTCTGAGTCTGCGGCATAGGCCATCAATGAACTTCTCCTTTTTTGGTCTCCCGCGGAAAAGGCGAAAACCTTTCCCCTATGCTATTCTACCGGGCCTTTTTGGGGCATTGTTGATCTGCTGATAGGGCCGTTGAGCAAACGGACACAGTAACCGCTGCGCAGGGCCAGGTCCGTTTCACCTTTGCTGCGAACCAGGCTCTCAAGCCGAAACAGACACTTGATGGTATTGAACAGAAAGACTAGACCCCCCCTCCCGTCAAGGGTTCGCCTCTTCTCCCCAGAGAGAACGACATTAGAGAATACTGAAATGATTAGATCATTTACTCGTTCCGGGACCTTTTGTCAACTGCTTTCCTTGGCTAATGCACATTTCTGAAGAGGGGGAAGGGGGCTGGTCTCTGCGAAGGGGTCTTCAGTATCACCTGGGTTCGATATCCCTTAGGGAAAAACCGACAGGTAAGGGCCGTCAGCAAGCGAAATTCACCCTACACTGGGGAAGGCTCTGAGGATCAAAAAGCTATGGCCCTTGCATCAGGTACTATGTGTTTGTAACACTGGTCAAGAAAATATTTGTCCGTCATGCCGGCTATAAAATCTCGTACTATGCCCGCCGGAGATGTGTTTTTCTCATACTCGGGTGACATGCCGTCAAGATATTCCCTGTAGATATCAGACTCCCTATCTCCGGCTTCCATATCCCTAATATACTTTTCAAAGAGTAACTTGAACATGACCCTTATCTTGGGGGTCTGTCTTTTGACCTGTTTGCTGGTGTAAATACGCTCCATGTTGAATTCCTTCAGTTGCCTCAAGGCCTCGCTCACTCTTAAGCTGAAAGAGACATAGGGCTTTTCCAGACTGTTGGAGACAAGGTCTTCCACCAGGGTGTAAACAATGCTGCCGTTGGTATCGCCTAAGACCTCGCGGCACAAATCGGGTATATCACTTCGACCTATAAGTCCGAGACGGATCGCATCCTCGATATCTCTGCCCACGTAACTGATGGTATCCGCCATTCTTACCACGCAGCCCTCCATGGTCATCGGCACGAGCTCGTGGGAAGGATCTTGTTCTTTCTGCCTGATCTCGGAGTCAAAGACCTCAAAATCCTTGTTCCTTTTAGGCGTGAGTGCCTGGGTGTGTACTTCGCCATCGTGACAGAGAATTCCATCCAGCACCTGGAGGCTCAAGTTCCAGCCCTTTCCTTTTCTCTCGATGTCTTCCAGGAATCTGACCCCTTGGACATTGTGGAGAAAGGGGCCTAGACCATATTGAGACGTAAGATCGGATAGGAATGACTCCCCGTCATGCCCGAAGGGGGTGTGGCCGATGTCATGGCCCAGCGCAATGGCCTCAATGAGGTCTTCGTTTAGGCGCAGGAGCCTGCCTATTGTCCGGGCGATCTTGGAAACCAGTTGTACGTGGAGCACCCTGTGCGTGATATGGTCATTCTTGATCAGATAGAAGACCTGTGTCTTATCAATGTACCTGGTGTAGGCCAGGGAGTGGAGAATCCGGTCCGCATCAAGTGAGAAGTTTTGTCTGTGACCACCCTCAACCGTATCCTCCGGCCTTCTCCTGATGGCCTCCCTGCTGGGACAGGCCCAAGGTGACAGATTTTTCACCTCGGACTCATCCAGTTGAAGTTTCAGATTCCTCAGACGCTCCCTCTGGTTCAATCCTTCTTGTCCTCCTTCTTGCCCTCATAGGCATTTTTCAGCTCCTTCCATATATTCCCCCCTCTCCTTGATATTGTCCCCTGAACCTTTTCAGTAAATATTCTCGATCTCTTTTCCAATTCTTCTTCCCCTGGAACCGGACGGCCTTCCCTCTTGTATTTCCACCTGAACAGGGATTGGACCAGCTTTAGCTCCGCGTCCTTGGCCTTTTTCTTAAGGTCTTCTTTCATTTGGCTATCCATTGGGGAACAGGCTCTAAATCATGAAATACTGTAACTCTACGAAGCCCAAAAAGAGGGGATCCCTGCCATTCAAGGAGCCCGTTTGAGAGATTTTCCTATCCAAAGGCATGCATAGACAATATAATTAATTAGCGGGGTTGAGGTCAATGAAAATACCGGGCAAATAGGGGGAAAATTGACCGGGAATTGGTGGGCCGAGGGTGGGTGGAAGGAATAGAGGGCAAGTCGCGCAAAAGGAAAAGTTTTCGGAATTTTCTTGAAAAGGGGCCCTTGAGATGTTAGAAGAAAAAATTTTGGAGTTTTTGCATCTTGAACCAATAAATCTATTCGGAGGTTATTTGACAAATGGCAAGAGTACACACGTTCAGAAGGTCCTCGGTGCCCGATAGGGTCTCATGGATTCTGAGCGGAGGGAAAAACCGAGGGGTAAAGGCCTTAGAAGCATTCTTTGGGCCGAGGAGGATTTCATGGCACAACCTATAGTAAGCATGAAGGAACTTTTGGAGGCGGGAGTTCATTTCGGGCATCAGACCAGGCGATGGAACCCCAAGATGAAGTCTTACATTTTCGGGTCGAGGAACGGAATCCACATTATCGACCTGCAAAAGACGGTGCATCTTTTCGGTATAGCATATGATTTCATTGTCAAGACGGTTGCTGACGGTTA
>JAFDHB010000163.1 GCA_019308985.1 Deltaproteobacteria bacterium
TTAGTGCATATGATTCTCAAAATTCTCATAACAAGGCGTCTTGAACGTTTTTCCTGAGTGAAAGGAAGGGGCGCACTACACGAGAGTGCGCCCTTTCCTTTTGATGAACCTTGGCTCAGTCTTCCGAAAGGAATTTCAGCTTTGCTGTAAAGAGCTGATGGGTTTTCCGACGAAGGCGAATAGGGGGTCTTAAATTGCCGACAGTCGAGGAGATCATCGGGGTTATTGAAGAAATCGCTCCCCCTGGTTGGGCGGAGGAATGGGACAATCCCGGCCTCCAGGTGGGCTCATTCAAGGCAGAGGTGGAAAGAATACTCTTGTCCCTCGACCCCACCCGTGATTCTCTGAGCGATGCAGTCGAGAGAAACGCCCAGATGCTGTTCACCCATCATCCCCTGATCCTCAAGCCCCTTGCCAGAATTGAGCGAGACGTTTTCCCCGGAGATATTATTGAGACGGCCTTGCAGAACGGGATCACTATCTTCTCTGCCCATACGAATCTGGACGTGGCGGAAGGCGGCATAAACGATATCCTGGCCTCCCTTTTCGGGCTCGAGGACACTGAAGTATTAAAGCCCTTGGACCATGACGCAGGGAAAAAGTCGGGGCTTGGCAGGGTGGGAAACCTGAGACGGGAGACGACCCTACGGGAGATGGTGGGGAAGGTAAAGGAGGTCCTGGGGACTGAAAAGGTGGAATCCGTGGGTCACATGGAGTCGAGAATAGGGCGGGTGGCAGTTGTGGGAGGGGCTGGAGGAAGTATGATCCATGCCGCGTCTGAAAGGGAAGCGGACTTACTTATCACGGGGGACCTGAGTTACCATAACGGCCAGGAGGCACTGCGCAGGGGTCTCGCAGTGCTTGACGCGGGACACTTTTACACTGAAAAGGCACCTTTCAGCAGATTCTCAACCTGCCTTGAAAAGGCCTTCAGGGACCGTGGCCTCGAAGTGAGTTTGGAAATCTGCAACAGGGAAAAAGACCCTGCCACGAGAGGTCTCTAGTAGATCATTGTCGGAGAAAATAATGTTAAAAGAAAAAATCAGTCTACTTGTTCAATTACAGCAATGCGACGATGAAATCAGGTCCATCCTCAACAGGAAGAAGGAGGGGCCATTGAAGATAAGAAAGCTGGAAGAAAAACTGAACGCCTTTCGGGAGAAAGTGCTGGAGGACGACAACAGCCTTCAGGCACTCAAGAAAGAACGATACAGCCTTGAGCAGGATGTCCAGGATTTTGAAAACAAAATAGCAAAAAGCAATATAAAATTGTCCAACATTAAGTCCAACAAGGAATACCAGGCCGCATTGAACGAAATTGAAGAACTTAAGAAAAGGAAATTCGAGACCGAAGATAAGGTCCTCCAGATAATGGAATCCATGGAAGAAGTGGAAAGGGTTTGCCGAATGAACGATGAAAGGCAGAAAGAGCTGGAGGCGGAATTCGAGAAAGAGAAGGTTGAAATCGAAAAAGAATTAATTAGATTGGATAAGGAGTTGGAAAAAGTTGAGGCCGAACGGGAGAAGCTATGTCGGGTGATAGACGAGGAGCTTTTCCATAAGTATAGCTTTCTGAAGGAGAGGAAAGGAGGCCAGGCCATAAGTGCAGTGGTAGGCGGTATCTGCCAGGCCTGTCATATGAATATCCCCCCCCAGAGGTACAACGATCTGATCAAAGGCGGTTCTCTTCTGACGTGCCCTAATTGTAATCGTTTGATCTACTGGGGAGGGGAGATATCCATACAAAAGGCGAGCGTGTAGCACGGGTGTGTTAGAGTAGGACAAATGGCCGCTGCTTTGCCTTTTGGCAAAGGGGAGGAAAGTCCGGGCTCCATAGGACAGGGTGCTGGGTAACGCCCAGTCCTGGCGACAGGCAGGAAAGTGCCACAGAAAAGACACCGCCAGGGTGAACATCCTGGATGTTCACCCTGGTAAGGGTGAAAAGGTGAGGTAAGAGCTCACCAGTCCCATCGGTGACGATGGGAGCTAGGCAAACCCCACCCGGAGCAAGACCAAATAGGGGGACGCTTGAGGGTGGTCCGCCCGAGTTCCCGGGTAGGTCGCTTGATCTCGATGGTAACATTGAGACTAGATGAATGGCCATTGCCTCCCTGGAGCCTGCAATGCGGGCCCGGGAGGAACAGAACCCGGCTTACGGACTGCTCTAACATACCCATCTATTTTATCCTGAAAAACCTGGTCCTTCCCCGCATAGCGGCATCTTCGATGGGCCGGGATCTTTACAATATACGGCAGCAGGAGGAGCGTGACCTATCAGCCGGGATTATACTTTCCTTCACGGTCAAAAACCAGTTCCCAAAAAGGCTGTTTTCATCATTGGGACCGGGCATTTTGGGAAGAGGGCGATCGACGTATTCTCTAAAGCATCGGGCCCACCCCTGTTCCTGGTGGACATCAATGAAAGTCGCCTGGAGGAGTTCGAAGGAAAGGCGGTCATAAGAATAAGAGGTGATGCCGTTGACTTCCTCACAGAGAACTTTCACTTGCTCGCCCCCTCGACTATTATCGTCCCTGCCCTTCCCATACACCTTGCTTTTGAGTGGGTAAAGGCCAATATTGCAGGGACCTATTCCACAAGCAGGATCGAAGTACCAGAAGAGATCAAGGGGTGCCTACCCCATGCGTGGCAGGGAAAGAAAAAGTCCTTGCTTGTCAGCTACGCGGACTTTCTTTGTCCCGAGGATTGCCTTGAACCCGAGGACCATTGCACAGTGACGGGTGAGCAAAGGGGCAAGCCCCTCTTTGAACTTCTGGACGACTTGGAGATTCCAGGATACCAGGTCCACATTGTCAAGAGCCGACAGATGGGCCCCGGGGTTGGAGGTTACAGGGCAACGGAATTGAAAAGGCTCAAAGACAGCATCCTCTCAAAGGGAACCGGGAAGTGGATTATCGGCACTGCATGTAGGTGCCACGGGGTCCTTTCCGCCATGGAGTTGGAGCCCCGGTAACGGTCGTGCCCAAAAATGACTTGGAACCGCGCCCCGTTCATAGTATACTTACGCGTTGACAGGCTGTTGTCCCGAGCCCGACCGCCCGCGATCACTGGGATCAGCGGCGCCAGGAGGTCTTTTCTCAAGGCTCAATCAGATTTCTCCCAAGCGTCGTCAGGGGGAACACCTCATCGAAGGCCTTAGGAGCCCCAAGAGACCATCTTCACCGAAGGCGACTACTCTTGTGCCTATTGAGAGATACATATGAGGACAATGGGGGCGTCCAAACAGATCAGAACGAATATTGAGCCTTGAGAAAAGACCTCCTGACGCCGCAACACCAAATATCATGATGCTCTATCTTTTCGGCGCCCTAGACGAAGGCAACCGTAAGTTTCGGGCAACAGCGCGCTTAGAAACAAATCCCCTGCTTTGAGGAGAGCCAGTGAGACCATGTTTATTCTTTCCAACTTTCTTCTAGCTATTGCCAAGATCCTTAATATCGCCCTGTCACTGTACATGTGGATAATCATTGCCAGGGCTGTTATCTCTTGGGTCAATCCAGACCCCTTTAATCCTATCGTGAGGTTCCTGAACAACATAACGGAGCCTGTCCTTTACCCTGTGAGACGCAGGATACCCATCTTCTTGGGCGGGATGGATTTCTCCCCTATCCTGGTCATTCTTGTAATTATTTTTCTCCAGACCTTTCTCGTTCAAAGCTTGTACCAGTTGGCGTCCCACATAAGGTGAAGCACTTGCAAGCAGATATCAAGATCAAAGTCTTGCCTAGGGCCTCCAAGAGTCAAATCCTGGGAATGGAAGAGGGCGTCCTAAAGGTGAAAGTAACCAGTCCTCCCGTAGAAGGCAGGGCGAATAAAGACCTGATTGAACTTCTCTCCAAGGAACTCCGCATCCCCAAAAAGCATATCGAAATTCTTTCCGGCAAAGGCTCCCGCTTCAAGCGCGTAAGATTCCGCGCATTGTCCCGGGAGGATATCCGATCCAGACTCAACCGGCAGTCTAGTCTTTAACCAAGAGGTGGCTCCGGCTAGGCCCTGAATTGTAGATCGTGCAATTGTCGAAAACGGCCGTTTAGGTTCATCAATTCTTGATGACTCCCCGATTCAATGATTTCTCCTCCCTCCAGCACGCAAACCCGGTTTGCCTTCCGAATGGTGCTCAACCTGTGCGCCACCACCAGGATCGTACGGCCGCCCCGCAGCCTCTCTATTGCCTCCTGCACCAGTTTCTCGCTCTCTGCATCCAGGGCCGACGCAGCCTCGTCCAGTATCAGTATCGACGGGTCGGCCAGAATCGCCCTTGCTATGGCAATCCGCTGACGCTGACCTCCTGAAAGCCTCGTGCCCCGGTCCCCGACCACCGATTGATACCCATCCGGCAGAGACAGGATAAAGTCATGGGCGTGAGCTGCCTTTGCCGCCTCAATGATTTCCTCCATGTCCTTGTGGGGGCAGCCATAACAGATATTGTTTGCTATGGTGTCATGAAACAGCAAGACCTCCTGACTCACCATGCTGATTTGTCTGCGGAGGGACTCCAACGTCACATCCCTTATGTCTGTTCCGTCGATGGTTATGCTGCCCTTTGTAACATCGTAGAACCTTGGAATAAGATCAAGGAGGGTGCTCTTGCCTGCGCCCGTGGAACCCACGAAGGCCATCATCTCCCCGGCTTCGATCCTCAGGTTAATCCCTTTGAGCACGGGCACACCGGGCTCGTAGGAAAAATATACGTCGTTGAATTCTATGGACTCCTGATGTCTCGGGAGTTCAACGGCCCCCGGGCGGTTCCTGATGGCAGGGACCGTCTTCATTATGCTGAACACCCTTTCCGTGGCCCCCTGAAGGGTACGAAGCTCGTTATTGATCCTGGCAAGACTCTTGACCGGTGAATAGACCCTGGAAAAGGCATATATCATGGAAACAAGCTCCCCGAGCGTATGATTGAAGTAGATCTTGCCCACTATCAAAACCGTAGGCAAAATCAGGAACACGGTTGAATCCATCATGGGCCCTAGCCCAAGGAACCACCTGTTCCATCTCATCACCTTCTTGTACAGTTCATCTACAAGGAGCCTGAATCTTCTTGATTCCTCTTCGTTTCGGCAAAACCCCTGGACAACCTTGAGGCACAACAGTGTTTCCTGGTAGGCGGAAGTCACCCTTGACACCGCATCCTGAACCCTGGCCGAATGCTTCTTGACCTTTCTGCCGAACAGCCGTATGAGCCCCACAATGACGGGGACCGTAACAAAGATCAGGACCGTCAGTCTGTAATTCATCACGAAAAGGTATAAGAGGAAGACCAATGCGGTCAGCGGATGCTGAACCAGGCCTATAAGAATATTGGCTATGAGGCCCTGCATTACGGTCAGATCCGCAGTTGCCCTTGAAATAAGCTCCCCTGCCTTTTTCTTATGGTAGAACCCCAGGGGCAGGGAGATAAACTTCTCAAAAAGCTCTATTCTCACTGACCTTATTGCGCTGTTAGAAAAGGCGGCTGCGGCCAGTTCACTGAAATAGAGGGCCACGGACTTGAAGAGCACTGACAGGAAAGCGATAAACGTCAGTATGACCAGGAGCCGATTTGGTGAAATACTCTCGATCAGGATCTTCTCGGTGCGTTGCCAGGTAAGGCCCCCATCCCACCCTATGGCGACCCATGGGACTTTCCAACTGGCAGGTTCCACACCCCTTTTCATGCCTTCATCTATGAATGGCTGAATGAGGTAGGCTGGGACTATCACAAAAATGGATGCTATGAAGGTAAGAACGAGGGCAGAAATAACCAGGCCCCGGTGGGCCCTCACGTAAGACGCAATCTCTTTGCCAAGGATTCGATCTAACATAGTTTTCGCAAATACAGCCCGGAGTCATCTCTCCGAGCTGTTTTCAACCTCCTATCCGTGTCCCTATTTCGGTACCCTGATTCTACAGGACTCCTATCAACCTGGCAATAACTATCCTCTGTACCTCTGAAGTACCTTCCCCTATTTCCAGTAACTTCTGGTCTCGATAAAACCTCTCCACGTCATACTCCTTCATAAGCCCGTAGCCGCCGTGTAACTGAACCGCGTGGTTTGCGCAGCGGTACATCACCTCGGAACAATGAAGTTTGGCCATGGCCGCCTCCTTCCTGAAAGGCATGTTGTTGTCCCGGAGCCAGCACGCCTTATAGAGCAGGAGTCGGGCACATTCGATCTCCAGGCTCATATCAGCCAGCTTGAATGCGTTTACCTGGAAATTTGAAATGGGCTGTCCGAATTGAACCCTCTGCTTGCTGTACTTCATGGCCAACTCGAAACATCCCTGGGCTCCCCCGAGCCCCATTGCGGCAATGGAGAGACGCCCCCCATCCAGGGTCTGCATCATCTGGTAGAAGCCATGGCCCCTTGGGCCCAGGAGATTTTCCTTGGGGACTCTGCAATCATCGAAATAGAGCTCACTGGTGTTGGATGCCCTCCACATCATTTTCCCATGCATCTCCCTGGCCTCGAACCCGGGGGTGCCGGACTCAATGAGTATGCAGGAGAGCTCAGGGCGCCCGTCTTCCCTTGTCCCGGTGCGGCAGAGCGCCGTTACCCCTGCCGTAATCCTTGTGGCGCCGTTCGTGATGAAGATCTTGCTGCCGTTAATGACCCACTCGTCGCCCTCCAGGACCGCCGTGGTTTGGGTACTTCCTGCGTCCGAGCCCGCGTTGGGTTCCGTGAGGCCAAACGCCCACAGGGTCTCCCCTGTACACAGGTGGGGGAGATACTTCCTTTTTTGCTCTTCGTTCCCGAAATAATAAATAGGGCCTATCCCGAGTGAATTCCCTGCTGCAATTGTCGCGGCATGGGAGCCGTCCACCCTGGCTATCTCCTCCGTGGCGATAATATAGGATATGTAGTCCATGGCTTGCCCGCCGTATTCCTCGGAGACAAACATCCCGAACAGCCCGAGCTCCGCCATTTTCCTGGTGGTCTCGTAGGAAAACGTTTCTTTCTCGTCCAGTTCCCTGGCCACGGGTTTTATTTCCTTCTCAGCGAACTGCCTGACAGTATTCCTGAGTATCTCCTGCTCCATTGAAAGGCTGAAGTCCATGGCCGCTCCTTTGAAGATGTTTGGAAAGACGAGCAAGGCAAAGAAAGGCGCCTCAGCTTATGATCAGCTTCATCTGCTTTACTTCCACTTCCGCACCCATCTCCTCACAAAGGGCACCTAATTGTCTCTTCTTTTCCGTGCCGTTCTGCTTGAAAGAAACTATGATTCTTCTGATATCATGCTTCCTTATGATATCCCCAAGATCCTCTTGCCCACCAAGCACCGGGTATCCTTGAATTTTCCGCCTATGAAGTTGGGTATTATCGTCGATAAACCCGACGAGCTTTATCCCCAGATCCCTGTTGGTCTCGATCTCCTTGACCAGCATCATCCCCCCTACCCCCGCACCGTAGATGAGAGTGGGTGTTCCTCTTTGATTCCCCTTCTTGATCCCTTCGTCCAGGAGCCTGAAAGAAAGGCGGGACAGGGATACCATGATCAACATCAGGACCCAATATATCACGAACACGGCCCTCGAGAAGCTTCTAAATCGGTAGAGGCCTAGAAGGATCAAGATGGACATGATGGTCCCCAAGGTAATGGCCTTCATATAGTCATTTAGATCCCTTATGCTGGTGCTCTCCCACACTCCCCGGTATATGCCAAAGACATAAAAGGAGAGCATCTGGCAGCCGATTATGACAGGCAGTGATTTCAGCCGATTATGACAGGCAGTGATTTTAGGAAAAAATCAAAATTACCTCCCAGCACCCCTTCGAAGCGAAGGAGATAGGAGGTGTAATATGCCGTGGTTATCAGGACCAGATCCAGGAGGACCTCGAACATCCTCCTTTTATAGGTTATGTCGACCAGGATAGGGGTGATGACCCCGGAGACACCCTTTGGAGATCCGGGCTTTTCACGATAGACTCTCACCTTTGCCAGGTATATCCAGAAGAAAATGATAAATAGTAAATACAGGGTTACGATCACGAGGCTCGGCCCTACATCCAGGCGACTTATCATCAGGGCGATCAATCCCGAGACCACTGAAAAGGTATAGAGCACGAGGACGGCCTTTCTTTCTGAAAAGCCTATTGCCACCATCCTGTGTGAGGAGTGGTCCCTACCTCCCTTGGATATTGGTCTGCTGGACAACTTTCGCATCAGGCTGACAAAGGCGGTGTCCAGTATAGGGATGAACACGATGAGGATCGGTATTGCAATAACCGAGAGGAGATGGAAAGGACTCCTCCCCAAACCCTGATCCGGGCTCCCCAACATGGTCAGACAGGCCAAGACAAACCCTATGAAAAGGCTCCCAGAGTCCCCCATGAAGATCGATGCGGGGTTAAAGTTGAACACCAGGAACCCCAGGAGCACCCCCAGGTAACCTGCGCTCATCAATAGGAGTGGAACGGTAAAATGATTGGACCCCGGGTTCAGATAGAGCAAGATAAAAAGAAAGGCGCCTGCTATGAAGGCCGTGCCTGACGCAAGACCGTCCATATTGTCCAAGAGGTTGAAAGCGTTGGTGATTCCCACCACCCATAGAATGGAGAGAAAGAGATTGATGGTCTTTGAAGTGGTCCAGTCCAGGCGAAAGCCGAAAAACATCAGGATGGAGACGATGATTATTTGCCCTGCCAGTTTGTGCTGGGGATCCATGTTGAATATATCGTCTCCAAGGCCCAACAGAAAAATCCCAGCCGTGCAAAGTACCATGGGCAGGTACTGTCGCTCAAGGATGCTCCAGTCTGTCAAGACCGAGGCAAGGACCCAGGCCCCCATGGTGGAACAGAAGATCCCGATACCGCCCAGCAACGGAGTGGGTCTTTTGTGCCACCGGTCCTGCTTTGGAACAGCGACCTGGCCTGTTCGGAGGGCCAACATCCGTACAAGAGGGGTCAAAACAAGGGAGATAGCGAGACCGCTTCCGAAAAGCGCTAGATACAGGTATCCGGTGTGACCAAACATCATCCTTCTTGTCCGCCCAGTGAGCGCCTCACCAGATCTTTGTAAAGGCTGTCCAAATCCCTCACCATCCTCTCCAGGGTGTATTGTTCAAGGACAAAAATCCTTGCCTTTTCAGCCCTGATCTTGGGTCTCGCCGGATCCTCCAGGAAAGAAACCAGGCTCTTTCCCATGGCCACAGCATCACCGGATGAGACAAGGAGGCCATGCCGAGCCTCTTTATAACCCTGGGGAGTCTCATTGTCAATCATCCCCATCAAGTCCCTGACGCCGCCCACGTCACTCGCTATAACAGGCACACCCGATGCCATCCCCTCGATCAGGGTCACCGGGGTCCCCTCATTTAAAGAGGTCAGGACCAGCACGTCCAAGGCATGGTAAAGTGAAACCATATCCCTTATCCAGCCGACGAATTCCACGTACTCTCTCACTTTGATTTGCTCAGCATATCGCTCCAGTTCCCCCCTTAGTTCTCCATCCCCGACGATGAGAAACTTGAAGCGACCGAGCTTGCCGATCCCGGCCAAATATCCCATGGCATCCAACAGCATCCTGTGGTTCTTTACACCTGTCAGCCTTCCTACAATCCCAACTAGGACGGTATCCTTCCCTGTAGCACCAAGATATCTTTTTCTCAATGAATTGCCATCGTGTGTTGTCTCAACCAGGGGGAGAAGATCAAATCCCAGGGGTATGATAACTGCTTTGTCCTCAGGGGCGATGCGATATTTGTGACAG
>JAFDHB010000164.1 GCA_019308985.1 Deltaproteobacteria bacterium
AGGATCAATGTCCACTATTTGCGGAAAGAGAACCAGCTTTTTTCTCTCCTGGAGGCCCATGATATATCAGGGCCTTCACAGGTCATGTGGGCGATCCATGACGATATCAGGGCATTGCTGAAGAAAGCGCAGGAACAGCTCTCCACAACCAACCCGCAGGAAGCCATTGCCCCACTGAATGAAGCGGTTAATGCCATCAGGGAAATGATCTACAAGGAAGAAAACATACTCTATCCAATGTCCCTGGAGATCTTGAGCGAAGAAGAATGGGGGAAGGTCAAGGATGGAGAAGAGGAAATCGGCTATGCATGGGTCCAACCGGGAACTGGATGGGCTCCTTCAGTAAAGGAAGAGAGAATACATCCCACCAGAGGAGAAAAGCTCCAGCTCAATACGGGATATATGACGAAAGAGCTGATTGATATTATGCTCCAACATCTGCCCGTGGATCTGACTCTTGTAGATGAAGAAGACCGGGTGGCATATTATTCCGTCGGCAAGGAGAGGATTTTCCCCAGGAGCCCTGGGATCATCGGGAGAAAGGTGCAGAGGTGCCATCCCCCTGATAGCGTCCACATTGTCAATAGGCTGCTGGATTCCTTCAAGTCAGGGGAAAGGGACCAGGCGGAGTTCTGGATTCAAATGGGGGGCAAATTCATCCACATAAGGTATCTGGCCTTAAGGGATGAACAGGGGAACTACAAGGGCTGCCTGGAGGTCACCCAGGATATCACTCATATCAAGAATCTTGAAGGTGAAAGGCGTCTGTTGGACTGGCAACAGCAACAATAGCCACTGGAGGGCAGGGGGCAAGGAATGGGTATCTTGGAAGAGGTGGCGGCAATTCTGGAAGACATGATGGGGAGGGAGCTTGAAGGCCTTCGGATCGAGAGACTGGTAGTCGGCCTATTTTTCACGGGGGTGAAATTGTCCAACGGTGCGGGCGGTATTTGTTACACGCCGGTCAAGGAAATCCCTCAGGCGGTCTGTTGCCCGAGTTCAGCCGGCAGGATCTTTGATCCACGTAACATCCGCGGGTCTTCCGTGAGGGAGGTACTGTCCGCGCTAGCTTCCCCGGAACCCATGAAAGGGGCGGTGGTTGTCAGCACTCTCAACGCCCTGAGCAGCACCTTTTGGGAAGGGGACAGGGGCCGACCCCATGAAATCCAGATAAACAAAGATGTCCTGGATCTCATCGATTTTTCTCCGGAAAGGTCGGTCGCCCTGATAGGGGCAATGGTACCGGTTCTCAGGAGCCTTAAGGTTCGCGGGGGTAGGTGGTGGGTGGTTGAAAAGGACCCCCGTACCCTAAGGGGCGAAGAGATCGATCACTTCGTTCCTGCTGATCAATGCAGCGACGTGATAGGCCAGGCAGACATCCTGGTGATAACCGGGGTCACCATTTTGAATCGATCCCTGGAACCTATCCTGGACATGGCCAGGCGGGACGCGGAAATTGCGGTAGTCGGCCCCACTGCGAGTATGCTCCCTGATCCAATATTTGATCGCGGCGTCAAGATGGTGGGAGGAGTGTGGGTGAAACAACCAGACGACCTCCTTGATCTCCTATCCATGGGCGCCTCAGGTTACCATTTCTTCGATACTCTGGCAGACAGGATCGTCATAAAAAATCCGAAGGCGAATGCGTAGAAGCCCCTCTTCCAGCTTATTCCTTGGTTTTGTCCTCTTCGCCAATGCTTTCATACCTTCGTGCCTGCTGATCCGCTATCTTCTCGATCCTCTTCTTTGAGCTGTGATACTGCTTCACAGCCCTGTTTCCGGTGACTTCATCCACCACCTTTTCACCGCTGTCACACCCACCAAGGATTATGAGCCCGGCCAATAGGGCAGGAAAAGCGGCCTTGAAAGGGAAAAATAAGATATTCTTCATGTCACGTCGCCTCGTTTTTAATTAATTATAGCACAGAAGAGACAGGGGGAAACCCTTTGACCTTCACATTACTTATTGACAAATAGCCAAATTTTAGGTAAATTATTTTATAAGTTATTATAGTTAACAACTATCTCTATGAGTATGCTTAAGATAGAATTATATTATCCCATTTGCCAAAAATACAATGCTGATGCTTCCGGAAAAACCCTATCCGCCCTTCGGGACGTCATCCGGGGATCAGGCGCAGCGCTTCACTATGGAAAGATGAGCGGGGAATCTCAACCAGGTGAGAAAGGAGTTTATTTGCCATGGGGAAACTGTTCAAAAGGTTTTGGAATCCTATCCTCAGCCTAATCTGGGTCTTTTTGATTGTCGCCGGGCCAGTAAAGGCATCTGAGAACGAACTGATATACCTGAAAAACGGGACTGTGGTAGGATGTGACAGGGTATGGAAAGGGCTTGGAAATACTGTGTGGTGTCAAGAATCCTTTAACTTGACCGGATACCCGGCCGATGAGGTGTTCTTGAGCAGGACCCTGGAGATCGAACCCATGATCAGGTCTTTCCTCCGGCAAGATCAGGAAGATTTTTACAGGAGCAGGGATCTGGATGAAGTCATGGAAAAGGCGGATGAAGGACTTGCCATGGACCCGGGAAACGAATACCTCTATTCAATAAAGGCAGGGGCCTTAGCTTGGAAGGGGGCGAAAGGCGAGGCCCTGACAAACTGTCTAGAGATATTGGATCTGAATCCAAACAATCCCTATGCCCATTTCTACATAGGCTATCTCTCAGAGGCAGAAAATGACTTGAGGAGGGCAAGGGACAAGTATGAGGAGGCTTGCAGACTAAACCTCGATGATGCCTGTGTCCGATACAAAGAAATTACCGGATATTATCCGCATGAAATACCGGGGGCCATAAACAGGCTGCTTGAGGAGAGCAAGATGGCCTTTAGAAAGAAGCAATGGCAAAGGGTTGTCGAACTTACCTCGAAGGCACTTGAGCTTGGCCCGGAAAGCGCGGTTGCCTATACGAACAGGGCAGGAGCATTTTTTTACATGGGGCGCTATGAAGAGGCCATAGAGGAGTGTAATAGGGCGATCAGTATCAATCACAGCTTCGGGCTGGCCTATAACAACAAAGGCGCAGCATTGGAAGGCATGGGCGACCTGAGTGAAGCCATCAGGGAATACGATTATGGGTGCAGGCTGGGAGAGGATCTGGCTTGCCAAAATGCAATTCGGTTAAAGGCAGAGGTGCCCAGGGTGGTGGAGAAATTGGTTGATGCCAGCAATGATAGCTTCAAGAAAAGGGAATGGGACCGGGTAATCCAACTTGCTTCCAAGGCACTTGAGCTTGACCCGGAAAACGCAGTTGCCTATGCAAACAGGGCGGGGGCATTTTTCTACAAGGGACAATATTCGGATGCGGTTAAGGATTGTACCAAGGCTCTGGAAATCGATCCCGACTTCGGGCTGGCCTATAACAACAAGGGCGCGGCACTGGAAGCCCTGGGCAACTTGACTGAGGCTATCAGGGAATATGAGACAGGGTGTAAACTTGGAAACAGTCTGGCATGCGAAAACTACAAGAGGCTCGAGGCCCCGGGTGGACAATGAGGTAAGGTTGATGAGCGAAACATGTCAGCATAGCAGCCTGGTGGAGATTTGGAATGAGTGAGTTAGATGCGACTAATCGAGCGGCCATAGAAAAGGTTACCAAGGCCGTCAAGAGCCTGCGGGAAGCGGCAGATGAACTCAGAGACGCACCTGAACGGAGATGGTTTAACATTTTGAGCGAAAAACAAAGTGAGTTGATATTACTCATTAAGGAAATGGAGAAAGATCTTCTGACACAATAAGCGGTTTCTCGCTGGCCTGAGTCTGTTCCTTACAAGGCAGGTTGTGAACTTCGCAAAAGCCATATTGGGGCCGGCAACATGGTTGCCTCAGTCCATATTTTCACGAAATTGCTCAATTCTCAAGGGTGGTTATGCATATGCAATCGGGCATTGGGAATTCTTGCAAGGTCATGCAGAGGTTCCAGGTTATGAAAAGGCTCCCACCCCCGTGCCCTGGTGGAGTAAGGAATGGTCGCTCCGACCGGGGGCAACCTATGTCCCCATGCTCAAAGGGTCTCGTGTTCAAAGGCTAGTAATACAGGAGAGACTTTGTCTTTTTTTCCAGGCGTCCGATAGCTAGGCCGATTATCAGGCCAAATAGGAGCAACAGGCCTTCTGAAACAAACAACCTTTTCCAGTGGGATGATTCAAGCCTCGCATGTTCCATCAGAAGGAGCTTTCGCGTCCTCTGCATGGTGTGTAGGTCTGATAGGGCCGATTTGTAAGCTTTCTTGAGCCTCAGGTAATCACCTGTATTGATTTTCAATCCCTCATATCTTTGCTCGATCTCTCTTAGCTCATTCCGAACCAGCCTCATTCTTCGAGTAAGTTCCTGATAATCACCGAGAGTCTTTCTTAGTTCTTTGTCCAGAAAACTCAACTTTTCATTGATCCTTTGATTCTCCTCTTCAATGGGGAGGGCCCTCTTTTTCCATGGTATGCGATCCATGAGATATCGAGTTTCTACGAACCCCCTGAGGCCCTCCTTCTCCTGCTCCAGGGGCCGTACAAAAGACCATTCCTCATCAGAGACTATAACAGCGACAGCCTCTCCCGACAGGAGGGTTCCTATAACCTTGCTTTCCTTGCTGGGCTCATCATAGAGATCTATGCTCAAGGAGTCAGTCACGTATACTTTTGCAGACCTGCACTCACCTGTCGTCACAAAGCCCAAGAAGAAGATTGTGAGAATAGGTCCAAGCCTTTTTACGGATAAGAGGCCTTTGAAACGCATTTGTCTTAATGACGCTCCTAGAATGCAATGCACCCCGTGAACTCAGCAGAGGAAAACTGGCTCAGCGAGGAAATTAGTTCTGGAGAACCCCAAGTTCTAATAATAGACTCCTGGCCGACGCCTTTTGTGCTGGCGGCCTATTATCAAGCCAAGCATAAGACCACATAATAGTATCAGGGCGCCGAGAAGGAGCCATCTGGTTTTTTCTGAGGTCTTGAGCCTTCTGTTTTCTTCTCTCAGGTACTGGATGTCTCTCCTGCTTGACTCCAAGATGTCTTTGAGTTTCTCAAATTTGGTCTCGAGTGCTTCGTAACCTTCGGCCCCTCCCTCTAGCTCTGAATATTCCCTTTTCAACAGCTCTAGGGTATTGGTGAGCTCCTGAAGCTCTTTTTTCAAGTTCAATTTCTTCACACTTACGTCGTTCAGCTCCGCTTCCAAGGTGTCGAGCCTTGCCTTGAGCTTTGCATTTTCCTCCTTGAGAAAGGAGACACGCTTTTCCCAGGGCTGCTGACTCGAAAGATAGCGGGATAAAATCCAACCCTGGAGGCCCTCGCCTTCTCCTTCCAGAACCAGGACCCGGGTCCACTCCTGTCTTTTTTCCAGGGTTTCAAGGCGCTGACCCGAATGGAGCTTGACAAGGATTTTTTTTGCAATGTCCGGTTCCTCATAAAGAGGAATGGTGATTGAGTCGGATATAAAGGCCTTTTTGGCCCAAACCGGGTGAGAAAAAGCTAATACTGCCACAGCAAGAGAAAGGACAAGCAAATATCCGCGCATTCGCTGTCGGGGGTCTCCTTGACTATCTATTTGAATGGAGAGGACGCATCTATGGGCCGGCACACCGGCGCCCACAAGGGGTACCGCGTAAGCAGCCCGTGAACCGCTTCCTTCTCCGGATTCGTCCACACTTTAGGGCCCATATACATTTGAATAATATAGGAAGCTTTCCCTTAATGCCGCTTTACTTTAATAATCCAATTTTACTTTAACGTCAATAAATTTGTTGTAGACAGCATGGAATAGTCATATCTGACCAATCGATGTTTCCCCAGGATTCCTAATTTCCAAGGAAGCGGAAACAACCACAGAATGCGGGTTGGAAAGGTGAATCAAGAGTGAGGTCTTCCGGTGAATCGCAGGGCGGTGTGCCATTTGGTCATGATCCCTTAAGGTCTGACGGCGGAGGTCCCTATAGTCTCGCGAAGCCTTCTGTTCTCGCGTGTGAGTCGTTGGATCTCCCTTTGCAGCACGGCATTAGCATCCCTTGTAACGTCCAGTTCATCAGAAACGGTTTCCAGGCCGTTGATAAGTTCCTCTATTTTTTGCTTCAAGAAGCTGACTTCATGCAGGGCAGAGATCAGATTGGTTTCCGCAATCCTCTTTTCCTTTTCGCAAAGGCTGGTTGTCTCTTTCAATCTCATTTCCATCCCTTCATACAGCCTCTTCCTGTTGCCGACCCTCTCCTCGAGGGCAAGAATTTTCTTGTTTGCCTCGCTTAGCTTGGCCATGGCATTTGCCAACTCCTGTTTGGCCACCTCCAGTTCTTCCCTAGTCCTGTCAAGGAGGCTCTTCGCAGTAACTAACTCGGATTTCGTCTTTTCCAGTTCAGAACGGAGCCTGTCGCAGTCTCCTCCTCCAGTGGAGCACCCTTCAAGAAAAGGGGGCAGGAGCAAGACAAGGAGTATCACTGAAACCCTTTTTCTGTTCATTGAACTTCCCCCCCCCGGAATCAAGGAATGGATTCAACCGGCATAATAGAACAAAATGTCCCGACTTTAAAGAACATCAATCAAGACCAAACCCCTTTTTCAATTGACAGTATACGCTGGGGGTACTTATACTTCCCGCCAGATGCTGGACCAAGGGATCATATCCGGCGCAAAGGGGGACAAACTGATGAAGGTGATTGATTTCCACACACACCTCTTGAAAAGGGACATGCTGACACCCACCCATCTGGGTTTCTTGGAAGAAACAAACCCAAAATTTTTCGAAAGAATCGACCAATATGCGGCAGACCCAGGGTTATTCGTGTCCTATTTGAGGAGTCAAGGGGTAAGTTGCGCCGTCGTGCTCCCTGAATATGCACCCGCCACCAGTACCTTTGTACCGACCGAAGATGTCATAGAATATTGCGAGGGACAGGATATGTTGGTGCCTTTTGCTTCCCTGAATCCCAATACCCATCCTGATCCCGCGACAAAACTGCGGTATTTTGTCGAAGAGTGTGGCGTCAAGGGACTGAAGCTGCTTCCCTCATACCAATTCTTTTATCCAAACGAACAGAGGATGTACCCTTTGTATGGTGTTGCCGAGGAGCTGGGTATACCTGTGGTATTTCATATCGGCTCATCCCTGTTCAAGGGAACGAGGATGAAGTTTTGCGATCCTATCCACCTGGACGATGTTGCGGTCGATTTCCCTGAGCTGAAGATCGTCATGGCACACAGCGGCAGAGGTTTCTGGTATCAGAAGTGTTTCTTCCTCTCCCGGCTCCATAAGAACCTTTACATGGATGTTACTGGTTTACCGCCCAGGAACCTTTTGAACTATTTCCCTGAACTTGAAAAAAACAGCGACAAGGTATTGTTTGGTTCTGATTGGCCGGCGATGCCTTCGGAGGTAAAGAACAATATAGAAGCAATACTTTCTTTACCCCTCAGGGAGTCTACCGTCAGAAAGATACTCTATGAAAATGCCCGCAAGATTCTTTTCGGATCATGACCCAAAGATGGATATCAGCGGGGGAGTACACGAGACCTTTGCAAAACCCCTTTTGGGGACCGCAACATGGTTGCCTCACTCCAACACTTGATGAAGATGTGAAGTATTTTCTTATGCATATCCAGAACCCCCCCCGCCCTCTAGGTTTGGTGAGGGTTTCAGGATCGAATGGTATAGATCTTTTCTCAGGAGTTAGGCTGTTTGTTACTGTGTCAACAGGGCTTCAATCGCTTATCTAAGGCTTCCCATGATGCCGTTGTTTTTCCGACGGAAATCTCTCCTTGCCTTTCCCAATGAGACCCTCGGTAGAAAAAGATGCACGCGCATCCGAGAAGCCTTATTCACTGATTTGTGCCTTCTCCCTTGCTGTTGCCCTCCTCTGGGAACCCTCCTATCATCCAATTCCTTACTACCATTATGGGACAGTTGTATTAATTGAAAAGATATTATATCCAACTATGTTAATATTACATTTAATTAAAAAAGAATAGTACATAAATATTTATATTT
>JAFDHB010000165.1 GCA_019308985.1 Deltaproteobacteria bacterium
ACCCCTATGAGGACAATGGGGGCGTGGGAACAGCTCAGGAGCGATATTGAGCCTTGAGAAAAGACCCCCAGGGACCATTGATCGCGGTTGATCAGGCTTTGGGCAACAGCCTGTCTAGACCTGAAGCCTTTATCTCTTGCAGCTTATTATAGATGGTCGAGCGGGATATTCCCAGGAGGGAAGCGGCCAGGCGCTTGTTCCCCTTTGTCTGCCTCAGGGCCTCAAGGATTAGTTCCGTTTCTTTTCTCGCTATCTCTTTCTTATATTCCCTATGAGCCGGGTTGGCCTTTTTGAAGGAGGATCCTGTGACTTCTTTAGGCAGGCAATTAGCAGGTATTTCTTCGCCCACCCATTTTTTCAAGACGGATTGTTCCAAGACATTGATCAGCTCTCTGACATTCCCCGGCCAACTGTAGTTCAAGAGACAATCGGTTGCCTCTCCGGAGACTCTCTTGAAGCGTGTCCCAAACTGCTTGTTGATCGCCTGTAAGAAGTAATCAATATAGACAGGTATGTCCTCTCTCCTTTCCCTCAGAGGGGGGATTTCTATAGTGGCCTTGGCTAGTCGAAAATAGAGGTCTTCCCGGAAGGTACCTTTCGCCACCGCCTTCTTCAAATTCACGTTCGACGAGGCAATCATCCTGAATTTCAATTTTCTTATCCTTGTGCTTCCCAGCTTTTCTATTTCCCTTTCCTGGAGTACGCGCAAGAGTTTGGCCTGAATGGTAAGGGGGAGGGAAGCCACTTCATCCAAGTAGAGCGTCCCTCCATGGGCGACTTCAAATTTCCCCTGCTTTCCGGAGGTGCTGGCACCGGAGAATGCCCCCTTTACATAGCCAAAAAGCTCTGACTCGGCCAATTCAAAGGGAATTGCGGGTGAGTTGACGCGAACAAACGGGCTTTCAGGTTTGAAATAGTTATGGATGGCTTGGGCAAAGAGTTCCTTCCCCGTGCCGCTTTCTCCGGTGATCAACACGTCGGTCTCTATCAGGGCTATCTTCTTTGCCATGTTGATGGTATCCAGCAAAGGCCTGCTTTTGCCCAGGATGTCATCAAAGGTATAATGGGCAGCCTGCTTGTGTTTCTGTTTCTCCCGAAGGTCTTGGATCTCTCTTTCCAGCCGTTTCAATTTTCTTGATATTCGATTCAATTCCTCCAAGGAACGGAATATTACCCGGCCAACAGCCCCTACCACCTCTCCGTCCCTGATCAGGGGATACACCGAGCTGATCTTCTTTGCTCTCCCGAGCTCCAGCACACTCCCTATTTGGGGATATCCAGTGTCGAGGGTCTTGGGAATGTTCGAGTCGGGGACAAATTCCGTCATTTTTCGGCCCGCAGCCCCACCGGGTCTCAGCCCGAAATGTCTTTCAGAACCCCTGTCCATGAACACCACTTTTCCATCCTTGTCTGTGATGATCAGACTCTCGTATGGGTTTCGCAGGAAGAAGCGAAGCGCCCACGTAATGGTCGGGGAGTAAGCATAGGCTCCCAGCACCTCATCCAGGACCTTGATGCATTCTTCCCTGTCTTTATCCATTGTGTATTCCTTCCGTCTAGGATTTTTGACATGTCCAAGTTTTGGTCATTCCTTTACTTTATATCAAGAATGAGATGAATTTCAAGGTAAAAAGAGGCGATATCTTGACCAGGCGGGAGAATAATCATATTTGGAAAGAGTGCGGGGGTGCGGTGGATCTGGCTGGTATTCTCTTAGGGTTTTGCAAGAAGCCAATGATAGAGACGGAGTGATGCAAGGAGTTGTCTCTAGGGATCTCTGCCTCTTGATGGGGTCTTTTGGTACGAAACTTGCTGAGAACAATCATTTCTAGTGGAGAACTTGGCATTCAAAGGAGGAAGCAAGATGGCATTTAGAGACCACAGGGATTTTTTTGAGCTGCTCGAGAAGGAAGGGGAATTGGCAAGGATTACCCGAGAGGTCGATTGGGACCTGGAAGTAGGCGCCATAGGGAGAAGGGTATATGAAATGGAGGGACCTTGCCTCCTTTTTGAGAAAATAAAGGATTACCCCGAAGGTTTCAGGATTTCCAACGGCACCTCGGGGACTTGGTCCAGGGTTGCCCTGGCAATGGGACTGCCAAAGGACACCCCGGTGCGGACCATATACAAAGAGTACGAAAAGGCCCTGGAGAAAAAGATCCCGCCCAAGGAAGTAGAAAAGGATGATGCCCCTTGCAAGGAAAACATCATGTTGGGCGATGAAGTCGACTTGTACAGATTTCCTACCCCCATGATACACGAAGGGGATGGAGGCAGATATATCGGCGCCTGGGACCTCGTGGTTTGCAAGGATCCTGACACCGGATGGGAGAATTGGGGCATGTACCGCTTCATGATTCATACAAAGGACTGGCTGACAGGTTGGCCGCAGACTACCAGCCAGCTGGCCATGATTTTCAAGGAGAGATATGCGCCCAAAAATCAGCCTATGCCGATTGCGCTGGTTCTTGGAGCCGATCCAATTTCTCATATCATGGCTACGGCCCCCCTGAGGCCCGGTGAAAATGAAGCAGAACACGCAGGCGGGATAAGGGGAGAGCCCGTTGAATTGGTAAAGTGCGAGACGTCAGATCTCCTTGTTCCTGCCCATGCGGAGATTGTTATTGAGGGAGAGCTGATGCCTGACAAGATCGCTCCTGACGGCCCTTTTGGCGAATACCCGGGGTATCGCAGTGGTACCATGTTTGAGGGCGTGGCGGTTAAGGTCAACTGCATCACTTACAGGAATGACCCGATCGTGACCACCATATCTCTTGGCACTCCTCCTGACGACTCATCCATCGCGGCTTCACTTACTGCGGCCGTCTCCATGAAAAGGGGGCTCTTGCGCAAGGGTGTGCCGGTTACGGATGTCTATGTCCCCCCGGAAGGAGTTACACACCTTATTATCGTAGGTGTGAAAAGAGGTGGTGCGGACGTTGCCCGTAAGGTCCTCGACTTCTTTACCACCCGCAGGGTAATGACGAACAAACACATCGTCGTGGACGAGGATGTTGACGTATTCAATATGGCTGAGGTGCTGCATGCATTTGCTACCAAATGTCACCCGGGAAGGGGGATACTCTACGAATGGTACGAGGGCAGGTCCAACTCCCTTACACCTTTTTACAGTCCGGAGGAACGCAAGAGGCTCAAAGGCGTCTCCGTGGTCTTTGACAGCACGTGGCCGCCCAGTTGGGCCGAAGATATTATACCCATAAAGGCATCGTTCAAGACCATATACTCGAAAGAGATTCAAGATAAGGTCATTCAAAATTGGGAAAAATATGGTATAAAGTTGGAGGGTTGAGAAATGGCCAAAGAATGGCAGACCTTTGTGAGAAAATTCGGCGACATGAAGGAAGGGGATATCGAGATATTCATCAAGGATTTGACCCCGGGCCCACGCAAGTACGATACAAAGCATGTAACCGCCAGGGTCTCAAAGTCAAAGAATAAACTTCCCCAGGGCGATATCCTTTGGATTAGATCGGAATCCGGCAGCATGTTACCCGAGCCGTGGTATATGGAGATCAAAGAAGAGCTTCCAGAGTGGGTGGAAGGCCGGCCCTGGGAAGATGTCTTTGAGGCCATTGAGAGGGCCCAGGCGAGGAGGGCTTGAAGATTTTTCTGGGTGTTTTTGGCTTCCTCATCCACTCACAATGCGTTGTTTGAAGGAAATTCGTAACATTTTAGCCTTTTTCCAGCATTTGGGCCCTCAGCAATCTCTTTCCAGGGGTGAAAGGCATAAGGAATGACGCCCTATTGTGTGCCACCCAGGCGGTCGGTTGCCTGATCCTCATGCCTGGATTTCCTTCCGGCACATAATGGATATGGCTATCCGACCGCCAGGCCCTTGCGCCATGCGCGACTGGGGTACCACTGAAACGAGTTCACCTCTTCCAAGAGATCCCCGAGGCCCTATAGTCCTCTGGTCTTTCCTGGAGCCAAAATGTTACGGAAATTCGAAGGAAACGAGGGGAAAATGGTTACAGGTGCTTATTACGCCCCCGACGTCGAGACAGCGCCTCCCGACAAGATCCGAGATATTCAGTTTGGCAAGTTGAGGAGAATTCTGGGTATCGTCTCGAAGAACAACGCCTTTTACAAGAAAAAGTTCCAGGAACAGGGGCTGGAGATTGAGGACATCAGGTCTATTGACGATTTAAGCGAGTTGCCTTTCACAAGAAAAGAGGAATTTCAGGAAGACCAGGAGAGATTTCCCCCTTTTGGCAGCAATCTCTCGGAACCACTTGACAATTTCATACGCTACCACCAGACCACGGGAACAACAGGAAAACCTCTCAAGTGGCTTGAGACAAGAGAAAGCTGGCAATGGCGAAGAAAGGTCTCTGCCATAGCCCTTTGGGCTGTTGGAGTGAGGCAGTCTGACATAGTGTTCTTTCCATTCTCATTTGGGCCCCATGTTGCGTTTTGGGCTCTTTTCGATGGGGCCCAGGACATTGGGGCACTTACCATAGCAGGAGGCGGATGGAGTACCCTGCAGAGGGTCAAATTCATAATGGACAAGAATGTAACAGTGGTATGTTGCACGCCGACCTATTCCCAGAGACTCATAGAGGTTGCGAAGGAACAGGGCATAGATTTGAGAGAATCAGCTTTGAACACTATAGTCCAGGCAGGGGAACCCGGGGCATTGATACCTGGCTTCAGAAAAAAAATCAAGGAACAGACCGGAGCGACCCCCTATGATTATACTGGTCTTACGGAGATAGGTGCCTATGGGTTTCAATGCCGGCATCAGGAGTATGCCGTACATGTCAATGAAAGTGAATTTATCCTGGAGGTCATTGATCCCAAGACCGGCGAGGAAAGGGAAGAAGGCGAATTGGGGGAAATGGTCCTTACCAATCTCGGGCGGGCGTGCTCTCCGAGCATACGCTTCAGGACCAGGGATCTCGTCAGGATAAAGAAAGGAACATGTCCCTGCGGAAGGACATTCAAGATGCTTGACGGAGGGGTCCTTGGAAGGTCTGACGACATGATCACCATCAAGGGGTTGAACTTATTTCCCTCTCAGATCGGCGAATTAATACAAAAGCATTTGTCGGTCGGGGAAGAATTTCAAATCATGGCCTATGACAAGGATGGCATGGGAGAGGTAAAGGTCCTTGTGGAGCTCGGGGAAGGTCGCAACGTAAGAGAAGTTGAAAAGGTCTTGAAAGAGGAACTAAGGCAGGCGTTTGAGATGAGGATGGAGGTTGAGACAGTGCCGCGGGGTACGCTGGCCAGGTCGGACTATAAATCCAAGAGGTTTGTTGACACCAGGAAGGTCAGCAAATGAGAAACTGAATTGGGGAAGGAGAAACGAATGACAAGCGCTTTTGGGGATCTTAGGGATTGGCTGGAAAAGGTAAAGGAGATAGGTGAATTAAAGATCATTGAAACTGGGGTGGATTGGGACGAAGAGCTCTCCGCCATCACCTATATGGTGGGAAAGAAAAAGGGTGGTCCTGCGTTGCTTTTTGAAAACATAAAGGGGTATCCAAAAGGCCATAGGGTGTTGAGCAATATATTGGGATCCAGCCTCAACAGGATAGCCATCACCCTCGGCCTTCCTATCGAACTCCCGGCCCTTGAAATGATAAAAAGGACCAAGGAGATATTCAAAAAGGCGATCCCTCCCCAGGTGATAAACAAAAAGGATGCGCCGGTAAACGAGAACATTGTTCTTGGTGATGATATTGATGTGACCATGTTCCCTGCTCCGAAGATGTGGCCCCTGGACGGAGGCAGGTATATAGGCACCGGAGACGTGGTTATCACCAGGGACCCGGAAGACGGGCACCTCAACCTTGGAACCTACCGCCAGATGGTCCTCTCTAGGTCAGAAGTGGGTTTTTACGTCTCACCCGGAAAAGATGCTCTCCTCCACCGTGAGCAGTACTGGAAAATGGGGAAGCCGTGCGAGGTGGCAGCGGCCTATGGTATTGATCCGACGCTTCTCGTTGTCGGATCCATGGGTTTTCCCAAAAATGTTTCAGAGTGTGATTACGCCGGCGGCATAAAAAATGAGCCCATTCGCGTGGTCCCGGGTGAGGTTACGGACCTCCTGATTCCGGCTGATGCGGAGATCGTGATAGAAGGTGTGAGTTACCCCGGTAAATTTAGGGAGGAAGGTCCCTTTGGTGAATTCCAGGGCTATTATGGCCGGCCTGGAGGACCAACTCCGTTTATAGAGGTCCGGTGCATCCATTATCGAAGCAATCCGATCCTCACAGCCGCCCTGATGGCCGATCACCCATCCTGTGAACAGAACCTCTTTTTCGGTATTGCCCGATCGGCCCGGATATGGGATGACCTTGATCGCCTGGGAATTCCGGGAATAAGGGGGGTGTATTCCGTGCCCGCCGCCGCCGGCGGCTTTGGGATGATAGTCGTCTCACTGGAACAGAAGCACCCCGGACATGCATCACAGGTGGCCTCCCTAGCGGGACAGGGCCCTGGGGGGGCCTACAACTCCAAGTGGATAATCGTGGTTGACGAAGATGTTGACCCTACGAACCTGGAGGAAGTCATATGGGCCATGTGCACGAGGTGTCACCCCCCGGATGATATTGATATCTTACGAAATACCTGGTCCACCTATCTCGATCCCACGAGGAACCCTCCGGAGCTGAGGCCTTACGGGGCAAAGACCCTGATCAACGCATGCAAGGACCATCGCTATCTCAAGGATTTCTCCAAAAGGACCCTCCTCCGTGAGTCTACATACAATAGAGTGAAGGAGAAGTGGAGTACGTTAGGACTTGATTTCCCGGCCCCGGATATCCGGATTTTCGAGACACAAGACGGATAAGTGCTTTTAAGCGTTAGCCGATTGCCCTATGCTTCGCTTGTCATAAATAGAAAGGAAAGGGGGTGGTAGCGAAGATACCAATGGGTTCTGGGAAGATATTTTTCAAGACCAAACTTGATGGACTCGTAAGAAGTCAAGATTGAGATGGCAAAGTAAAAAGCTTCAAGTTCAAGGCGCGCAAATCTCGTGTGATGAGGCGTACTTAGCGTACACCGCAATCACAACGAGATGAAGAGCAACGCAGAAATTGGACTTTTTACGAAGCCATCAAACTTGAACCTTAAAATCTGGATGCCAGGAAGGGTAATGTTTGGCATTCCAGAGAGGAGGGCGACATGAAATCTAGAAAGCTTTGGTCATTCTTGGCAATTTTTTGCTTTGTCTTATCAACCACAGGCCTTTCAACCACCAATTCTTTGGCCAAATCGCAGTTGCCGCGGGTCCTTAACTTGGCTACTCACCCGTTGGGAAGCAAATACAATGCATTAGGATCAGGTTTGGCAACAGTGCTCAGCTCTCATTTGCCAACCGAGTTCAAGGTGATGCCGACGGGCGGGCCGGCGATGTGGTTGCCCATGATAGCAACTGGAGAGGTGGACATGGGCGTGGCCAACAATTGGGACTCCAAGATGGGGTGGCTGGCAAAAGGGTATTATGAAAAGGTAATGAAGGGCAAAGGGGCCCCGATTCGCCTTATTTGCAACGGATCACCGAATATCAATGGGGTGATAGTGAGGGCAGACTCCGATATTAAGACAGGCAA
>JAFDHB010000166.1 GCA_019308985.1 Deltaproteobacteria bacterium
ATCCCATAGATTTTGAAAATGCAGAAGGCAACCTGGGCATTGCAAACGCCATTTTTGAGCATCTCTCTGGGAAACTCCCGGTCTCTCGATTGCAGAGAGACCTTACGGATTCCACTGTCATCCGAAATGTCGGGGTACCCATTGCCCACTCCATGATTGCCTGGAAATCCCTTCTCCGGGGGCTTGGCAAGTTGATCTTGAATGAGGAAGTCATCCGGGCAGACCTTCAGGATAACTGGGCTGTCGTTGCCGAGGCGATACAGACGATCCTGCGCCGGGAGGGCTATCCTGAGCCTTACGAGACACTAAAGGCCCTGACCCGAACCCATGCAAAAATCGACAAAAAGGCCATTATGGCCTTTATTGAAACCTTGGACGTTTCGGATGAGGTCAAGAAAGAACTGATGAAAATCAGCCCGGAGAACTACACAGGCATCCCTGGCTTCTAAGATGGGACTCACCCTCTAATGGGTGACCCTCGGTCCCCTTCTTGAAGCAATAGCTTGGCCATCTTGGCGGCCTGGTCATACCTTCTGAGCCCCAGGTCCAGGAAATCATCCGGTTGAGACCTGTTCGACTCCACAAACAGGGCCTTCAAAATCGCAATCCTCTGATCTATTGCCAGAAATTCCGCCTCCTCTGACGCGTCCTGGTCGGCAGGAACCGGCGGCACGCCCATGAGCATGTACCAAACCACGTTGTCCAGGTCGGGCAAAACACCACCCTTGCTCAAGTCAAGGGTCTCTCTAAAATCGTAGTAGGCCCGGATAAATGCATCCTTTTCCTTCATGGTCTGCTCCCAGTGTGCAGGATCCCATCCCGAAACAAAATTCCCGGGGCAAAACTATCAGTACAGTCTTATATTTTTAAAAGTTACTAGAAATTTATACGAAAGAGCAACAATTTTTTGATATCATTCAACGGGATCCAAGCTCTTTCCCGCCACTAGAAAAATGCTGGACTTCTCAAGGAGGAAAGCCATCATGACCTGGCCTCAATTCGAGATATCCTCGGCTTACAGGGAGAAACACCCCGGCCTGCCTTTCGGCCTGGCGTTGATAAGGGAATGCGAGCCCTCACAAAACCCTCCCGGCTTTGATCAGCACAAGAGAAAATTGCTCCGCAAGCTGAGAAAGAGAGAGACCCTATCCGAGATTTCAGCTCGGATCGGCATTTATGATATGTTTTTCAAGAGTTTCGGTTTCGAATGTCCCCTGCCGAAGCATCTCAGACGGACCATCCACAGCGGCTTTCCACGATACAATCTGATGGTGGATACCCATTTCATGGCAGAGATGTGCGCGGGCATCCTGGTTGCGGTTGCCGACTACGACTGCTTTGAGGGCGGGCTGACCCTGGATCTGGCCAGGGAAGGCGAAATCTGCATGGGAATGGGCAACCGCAAGCTGACCGCCAAGGAAGGAGAAATAGTGCTCAGGGATGAAAGGGGCATCGTTTGTATCCTGTGCCAGGGCGCGGACGAGAAGACCAGGGTTAGAGAGACTACCCGCAATGTGCTTTTCTACTCATATGCAGTCCCCGGTATAGAAGGACGGCACCTTCAAATGGGGCTGAGTGTGGCGGCCGATACCCTGGCCCAATTCGGTGGTGGCATTGTTGAAGGTATAAGGGTATACTAACTGGAATAGGTAAAGATGCGGGTCCAGAGGGCTCATCCAAAAAGGACTTGAAAAACCCGTTGCCTCTGGGAGAGTAATCTGTGATCGGGGGCGTGATGGATGAAAAGGGCCGAGGAGTTCTCCTGGTCCCCGATTCCCGGGATGATTTACGAGAATATGGGATGAAAGGGAACTGCAAAGAGCTGCGCAGGGTCCTTGTTTGGGTAATGGCCATCTTGTTTCTGGCCGGCTCGGGCTGTGCCACCCGTCTCAGCAGCCCTGCCCCGGGGAATATGGCGGTCGAGGCGGAGCGGCGAGAGCAGTTGAAGCTCGCATTGTCTCTCCTCCTTGAACGCCAGTTGCGTGCGTCCACCGTGGCCAACAGGCTACTGCGTGCAAGTGCGTAACTGTGCGGCGACAGTATACGCTATACCTTCGGCTTTTTTGCCATAGATAGCGGGACATTCAGGCCGGAATACCGGGAAGTAGCGGCTGACATAGGGCTTCAACCAGGGGTGCGCATATGGAAACTACTCCCGGGCTTAGAAGCCGCTGTGTCGGGGTTGAAAAAGGGCGACAGGATAGTTGAGGTCAATGGGAAGCCTGTCTCTGATTTTGAATCCTTTACCCTTGCGATGAAAGAACCCTGGGAGACGGGCCGGCTCTCCATGAAGGTTGAGAGAAAAGATAACGAGATTCTGTCCGCATCTTTGAAGGGAGACGCAGCCTGTGGTTACAGGATCGCGGTCATAGAGAGAGATGTGGTCAATGCCTTTGCCGATGGCAAAAACGTGTTCGTGACAACGGGGATGCTGCGTTTCCTTCAGTCCGATGACGAGCTGGCTATTGTACTGGGACATGAGTTCGCCCATAACGCGCTGGCACACCTTCGCCAGATGCGGGCCCAGTCCCTTGCAGGAATGCTCATGGACCTGGCCATCCTTGTTTTCGGAGGGGTAGACACGGGTGGTCTCTTCTCCCAGCTAGGCCGCCTGGTGTACTCCAAGGAGTTCGAGGCCGATGCGGATTACATGGGGCTATATTTTACCGCCCGGGCCGGATACCAAATCCAGGTGGCCCCTTCCCTGTGGCGCCGCATGGCGGTGGAGCACCCAGGGGGCATCAAGGACACCTCCTGGCTGGCCACTCACCCGAGCACCCCTGAGCGGGCCGTGAGCCTGAGGCGGACAATTGAAGAGATAGAGCGCAAGAAGGCCAAGGGCCTGCCGCTTCTACCCGAGCAGTTCACTGGCCCCGCAATGGGCGAATTTGGCAAGGATTATGACGGCACCGTTGAAGTCCGCGACATACTCACCGTTTCGCGGGAAGGCACCGAGGCATGCCGTAGCGGAAAGCCGCCTCCTTCAAGGGTCACGACCTATGTGTTCGAGTGTGACGATAACTCCAGTTACGTGGTGCGGGCCAAGCCTGGCGGAGCCTGGATCTTCCGGCCACAGGGATCCTTGTATTTACCCGGCGCTCCTGAGGACACCGGGAACAAGTACTCTGCTAAAGGCTTTGAAATCCACATCAAAGGGGAAACGGCCCTGATTCGTGAACCTGCTGGAAAACCCAAGCAATGCCTTAACAACCGGCGCAGGGCGGTGTGGGAAAGGGCCAAACTGGATGGTGCCGACTTCAGGGCCGCAGGAAACGAACCGGGTTGGGTGCTCTTGATCATGAAGGGCCGAATCACCCTCAATACCGACTACGGTGCCACCCGTATAGAAGCCCCGCTCCCAGAGCCGGTCACTGACCAGGAAAACCGCACTACGCTCTGGGAGACCGCCGAATTCACCGTTGAAATCAGCGCAAAACCCTGTCGCGATTCCATGTCCGAGGATGAATACGAGAGTACCGTAGTGGTCAGGCTGCCGGGCAAAACCTTGTATGGTTGTGGAAAGGCCTTGCATTAGAACCGCTATCACCGTGCAGGCGAGAAAGGGAAAAGGCCGGGGATGAGGGATGATCAGCCAACGTCTATCATTCATTTGGGCTCCCCGTGACCGGGAGGCCACGGTCTGATCTAGCTTAATCGCGTTCAGAAGACGAGTTTTAGAGGGACGTAACCATCTGTTTTTATTGCGACACTGCAAAAAAACAGAGTTTCTACAGAAAAAGTGAATAAATAGCTTGCATTTACCATCAGGGGTTGTTAACTTTAGGTCATTCATTAAGCCGCGCTTCGAAGTGGCGCAGCAGTTTCTTTTGGTAGGAATGGCTCATATGTCGTTATGGCATCCTCCAGTTTGAGACGTTGAAAATTTTGAAGAAAGGAGGATGTCGTTATGATGAACGGAACTGTAAAGTGGTTTAACGATCGCAAAGGGTTCGGGTTCATTGAGCAGGAAAACGGACCTGACGTGTTTGTGCACCACTCGGCAATCAACGGAAGCGGGTTCAAATCCCTCAATGAAGGTGACAGGGTTACGTTTGAAGTAGAGCAAGGACAAAAAGGTCCTGCTGCTGTTAATGTGACATTGCGCTAACTCCCTGTTGTGAGATCGGAAAAGGGCATCCATTTGTTTCGATGGATGCCTTTTCTTGTATCGGAGTCCTCTTTCACTTCTCTTGAACTTCACTTTACCAGACCTATCCAAAAAGGACTTGAAAAGCCCGTTGCCTCTGCTACAGCGACTTATGAATCACCGTCCACCAGTAGAACTGGTGGACGGTGATTCTCCTGGGGCTCCCCTATCTCCTTTCCGCCCTCATGGCCATATTCCTTTCGGCCCTGGTCGGCGCGATCATGTACCGAATCGTTCTCCTGAGGGTAAGAGGCCAGGTCCTATCCGAGGTCATCGCAACTTTCGGCATAGGGCTGGCCATTCTAGAGCTGTTCCGTTATCTCGGTTTCATCGGCTTTGAGTACACCCTGCCGGTATTCATAGACAAAAGCTTTTTCATTGCAGGGACCTACCTGGATATGCAGAGGGTACTGATAGTCATCATCACTGTCATCCTCGTGGGTCTCCTCTGGGTATTTACTCAACATACTTCTATGGGACTGTCCTTCCGGGCCATAGCCCAGGATGAGAGGACCGCCCTTTCTCTGAGGATAAATGCCGACCTCATGGCGACGCTCAGTGCTTCCCTGGGGGCAGGGCTTGCTGCTATCGCGGCAATCGTTATCATTCCTTTGGGTACCATCTCGGTGAGTGAAGGCTACGACGTCCTCATCAATGCCCTGGCCGTTTGTATCATAGGGGGCCTCGGGAGTACCGGGGGCGTGGTACTTGCCAGTTTTGTCATTGGATTTGCTCAGAGGTTTACGGATTCCTATGTCGGCTCTCACTGGACCATCATGGTAAGCATCGTAGCCATTCTCCTCGTGCTGGCAATAAAACCATCAGGGCTGTACGGAAAACAGAAGGAACTGGAAGAGAGGATATAAGGGTTGAAGAGGCGGAAGTAGAGACTGGAGAGGGGGATCAAGGTAAGACCCAGCCACGTATTTGCCCTTTGCTCATGGAAAGAAATGCTTTACCTTGCAGGCCCCAGGCTTTTCCCCATCCTGGGGCTAGTTCTCCTGGTGCCTTTCTTGGGAATCTACTGGCAAAGAGTCCTGCTTTCCGTTGCCGTGTTTGCGCTCCTTGCCATAAGCTGGGATTTCTTGAGCCAAAGCGGAATGGTATCCCTGGGGCAGTCCCTGTTCTTTGGCATGGGAGCATATTCTGCGGGGGTCATGAATCATAATCTGGGCATACCCCCCTTTCTGACGATCCCCTTGGCCGCCCTAATAGGGCGAACCATCTCCGCATTGCTCCTCATACCTGTTCTGAGGTTACGAGGGATCTATTTTGCCATGGTGACCCTGATCCTCCCCCTCATGTTGGTCAGGATCGTCGAGGCAACAAAGATCTTTGGGGGGGGACTGACGGTCTAAGTGGCCTGCCCTCCCTACCCTCCAGGTGGATTGAACCCGAATTTCGCAAGGCTCTTGGGTAGGGGATCGTTTACGATCCTAAATTCTGCATAATATTGGCTACTTGTAGGCCTAAGGGCTCCCCTACCCTTGAAAATCAATTCACTGAAAAGGTGAATAGAAAAGATCAAAAAGGGTTTGCAATTCTGAGTTTTGCCCCAACCCTTGCGAAATTCGGGTTGAAGCTATCCAGAGGTTCAAGGCCAAGACAATGATCGGCGTCCCCACCCTCTACAGGATGATCCTCGAACACGACCGTGTCGAACAGTATGACTTGAGTTCCGTAGATTACTGGTTCAGCGCAGGAGATGTACTACCTGTCGAGATCGGAAGGCGATGGCGGGAAAAGTTCGGCAAACCCATTTACCAAGGCTATGGTGCCACTGAGACATGCGGCGGCGTATCCATGTGTCCCGTTGGCATCGATAATCCCCCCAAGAGCGTGGGGCGCATCCTGAAGAGCAAGACCATCAAGATCGTTGATCCCGTGACCCTGGAACCGGTTGAGAGCGGCAAAGAAGGGGAACTCCTGGTATCCTCTGACCCCATGGTAACCAGCTACCTCAACAAGCCTGAAGAGACCTCCGAATCCTTCATCGAACTTGAAGGGAGAAAATGGTATCGGACCAGTGACATCGTGTCACTGGACAAAGAAGGCAACCTCTACTTCGTTGACAGGACCGTCGATACCATAAAGCACAAGGGTTACAGTGTATCTTCATCCGAGATAGAGGCGGTATCGCAGGAGCATCCTGCTATCGTCGGTTCCTGTGTCGTCGGGGTGGAGGATCCCAAGGTGGGACAGCGGATCAAGGCCTTTGTGGTGTTAAAGGAAGATATAAAGGGAATTACCGGACATGACTTGATAAAATGGTGTCGCCAGCGATTGGTATCTTACAAGGTGCCCCAGCACATAGAATTCAGGGATATGCTGCCCAAATCCAAGGTGGGCAAACTATTGAGGCGCGAGATCCGGAGCGAGGAAGGAAGAAGATCCAGCCAATAGCAGAGAATTTTGGAGAGTCAAAGGCGCACTCCAAGTCTCTCAAGGCCTATTCTCTGTACAGGGGGCTCTTTTCCCAGTCCCTGAGTTTTTCCTGGGAGGACTTCAAGAAGCAGCGGCCTTTCTTGTTGCGCAAATCATGCACGCCGTGCCGGAGCAAGGTAACCGGTATGCCGCCCTTCATGTTCACGGTGATGTCATAGCGGCTGAAGTCAGTGACGAGCCCCTTGATGACCTCCCCTTCCAGGAGGGTGAAGAACACCACTTCTCTCTCCTTCATCAGGGGAAACAGGGACTTGTTCTTGATATGGTTTCTCTTGCTTGGAGGGACTATGGGTTCAAGGCCCAGTTTCCTCACCTTTTCGTCTACCTTTATGAGTGGCCTGACCTTCTCGGCCAAGTCTCCTGGATATAAGAGCTTGATGTTGAGCTTGGGAATGGTTTCTTCGCCCTTACCCTCGATTTCCAATTTTACATCGTATTTTTGATTCTCGACAACCTTGGCCCTGATTATCTCTTGACCGCAGATGTGAAATTCCCAAGGCTCTTTTGAGTCGAGGGCCCTGTCAAATACAGATTCTATGTATTTCTCGTCCAGGTATTCTTGCAGTCCCATCAAAAACCCCATATCACGTTCCTTCCGCTCAGTAATTTCGGTTTGCACCCGGGAAAACCATCCCGACGGATTTCGCAGGTACGATCTTTAACCATGCAGGATAAGAATGTTATCTTTAGAGATGGAATTGCCCATATTTCAGTGGGTCCTCAGTGCGTTCCACAGCACATTGGAGAAGTGTTACTCTCCACCCTTGCGAAATTCGGAATCATTATATTGGGCGTTCATAATAAATCAATGAAAAACAAGAGATCACCTTCTAAGACCATGGTGAGTGGAAACGGCAAGTCTTCCTTTTCTCTTCAATGTCTTCTTGATGGTTTAGCAAAAAGTCCAATTTCTATGTGGCGTTTCATCTCTTTGTGCTTGCGGCTGTCCTTGCATAATCATTCCTCCGGTGCACCCTGGGCTTTCTTCAGATTGATCAAGTCATCGATGGTCTTGGGCTGAATGTAAAAGGCAGGGATCGGCGGCAGAATAATCCCCCCCAGGTCGGAAACCCGGTGCATCAGCTCCAGGTGCCCTTTGTGCAAAGGAGTCTCCCTTACGACCAGTATCAACTTTCGCCTTTCTTTGAGTGTCACATCGGCCGCCCTGATGAGCAGGTTATCGTCGAACGAATGGGCGACACCTGAAAGGGTCTTAATGGCACAGGGCGCGATAACCATCCCTTCTGTCCGGAAGGAGCCGCTTGAAATCGGTGCTGCCAGGTCCTTGGTGTTATGGACAACGCTGGCAATGCTCTCCACGTGCTCCACAGAATAGTCGGTCTCAATGAGGATGTTCCTCTTCGCGGCCTCTGACATCACCAGATGAGACTCCTGTTTCAGCTCTCGCAATACCTCCAGGAGCCTTATTCCGTATATCACTCCAGAAGCACCACTCATACCAACAATGATCCTCTTCATACAGCTCCTCCGACTTGTCTAGCTAGATTGGGAATCTGAGATGGAGCCAACCTTCCCTGCCAACTCTAACCATCCTTATCAAATTGGGGGGCATGTTACCATTTTCTTGGGGATCCGATCAACTATTTCTCCCCAGGTAAATGTACTATGACAGCTTGTCCCCACGGAAGCATCCAGGGACCGATTTGGGCCATGAAAGTTGATGGCTTCGTAAAAAGTCCAATTTGTGCGTTGCGCTTCATCCTTGCCCCGTTAAATGGGCATTTTCTGCATTGAATCAAAGGCCTGGAACCGTCAGAGAACATCGTGCGTTCAATAGTTGTGAATTCAGAGTTATTTAACGGGGTAAATGATTGCGG
>JAFDHB010000023.1 GCA_019308985.1 Deltaproteobacteria bacterium
CCGTCAAAATGATTCTGTACTTGTTCTTCAATACATCAAGGACAAAAGCCTCGTATCTTTCACCCACATGGCTCATCAGGTATTTATAGATCCAGTAACGGATCCGATTCCTCTTTACCATGGTCAAATCTCTTAATAGGGGCTCTACTTCCACCCTTATCTTATCAAGTTGTTCCTTGTCGTACAGGGGAGAACCCTTCAATAGGTAGTTCAGCACTTGTCTCTGGATCACGATGTCGAGGTAGCGCCTTATGGGGGAACTCACGTTCGTGTATACGTCAAGACCCAGACCCGCGTGAGGCTTTGGCTCCGTGTCAATCAGGAGCGGATTCAGCTTGCGGCGTTGTTGAAATACATACATAATGTAGTCCATGTTTTCTCTGGAAAGCCTCTCACTGGGTCCCTGTTGTGACCTGTACAGGATCGGAATATTCTTCTCCTTGCAAAACCTTGCCACAAGCCAGTTGTAAAGGATCATGAACTCGGCCACCATCATCCTTGATGGTGTCTCTTGGGGCACGAGTTCTATTGAAATAGATGTGTCGGGACTTACCCTGATCGAGACCTCTGGTAGAGAAAGGATAAGTGCACCCTGTTTGAGCCTCTGCTCCCTGAAGATCCGGCTGAAACGCACCATTCTGGCTAGGCGCTCGTCCTTGGCATACATTTCGTTTACCTGCTCGTAGGTCAATTGTTCCCTGACTCTTACAATGCTGGGAACCAAGCGATACTCAAGAATAGTCCCCTCCCTATCGACCTTGCAAAGAAGGGAAATTGCAGGGCGCTCAAAGTCCTTTTTAAGGCTTAGTTTGTCGTGAGATAGGTCCGGGGGAATCATGGGTATTTGCTGCCGCGGCAGGTACAGAGAAGAGGCCCTCTGTGAAGCCTCCTTTGAAAGGATGTTATCTTCTGGTATCACCGCTGCCACATCCGCAATATGTATGCCCAGCAAAACCTTGTCGCCTTCCATTTCCAGGCTGATGGCGTCGTCGTAGTCCATGGTATCCGGTCCATCCACTGTGACAGTACGAAGGGAGCGAAGATCTTCCCTTCCCGTGAAGTCTACTTGTACCATGGAGAGCTTTTCCGCCTCCTGTGTTTCCCTCTCTCCGAAAGAGACCGGAATCCTCAGGCGCAAGAGGTCCAGGTTTTCGTCTTCTTCCCAGACGCCTATCCTGACAAGGAAATCCCTGATGTCATCAACGCTGGGAATTCCTGATCTTGCCAAGAGTTCTTTCCCGAAAGCATAATTCGGGGCATCTTCTCTATATAGAGCCAGCTCGATGAGAAGAGAAACGAGCTCCTCTTTACACGGGTGTTCCAGCTCCCCCTTCCCCTGCAAAACGCCCTTGATCCATTGGCTCCCCTTCGTCAATTTCTCTTCCCTTTTGGCCTGCTCTTGCCTCTGCCTGATTATCTGTTCGACCTTTTCCTCTGAGAGGGGGAGAAAACGCCCATCCTTCATCTTGAAATGGAGCTTGTCATAGAATAACGCCCTAACAAGGGCAGAGACATGGTCATCGGTTACTTCTTCTCCGAAGCAGAGTTGCGCAAGGTATCGAGGGTCAAATACCTCGTTCTCTTCCCTCACCAGCTCCCAAAGTTCTTCAACGTTGATTTTTTGTTGGAGATCTTTTCTCATCTCTTCCTTTTCTCTTAGTTTCCTCAGGAGCTCTTCCCTTGGCCTTTCTACATTCATCGAGGAACTCGAAATCAACAAGGCCCTCTTTGCCGATAGATTTACTTCCCTGTTTTGAGGGGTCAAGAGGTGTAACCTGTTGCCCTTATCCTGGAGGCACAGGGCACAGACGATGCTCCCCTGTTCTATGTATTCTATGATCCTTCCTTCGTTCATACCGTCCCAGCGCAAGTTTCTTCCATTACGCACACGAAATAACAGACAAAAGTAAAGGCAGGTGCCTATTGAGCCCTACCTCGGGTCCCCTGTTAGTATCAATTGTTAAAGGCCATGTCAACAGGGCGCCAAAATAGCGGCTTGACATGACACCTGCCCTCCCTTAGCATTAGATGCATACTTCTTCTCACCAATAAGAGAGGTGGTATTGAGAATCAAGGCCAAAATACCAACTCGACTCTTTGTGACCTGTCTTTTCCTGGGGATTTATGTCCCTTTCTTGCCGGCCTTCCCAGATCCCTTTCCCATGGGGTCTCAAGCAATAGCTTCAGAAGATGATCCGGCAACCAAAACCGGCCGCTCAACCACCAAAAAACCCGCCTTCAACTTAGGGGCCGCCCTCGCTTCCTTTTACAAGGATCATATATCCCCCGTGGACGGGAGCAGGTGCCCAAGTTATCCCTCCTGCTCTTCTTACAGCCTCCAGGCCTTCAAGAAACATGGGTTCCTTATGGGATGGATCATGACCGTGGACCGCCTGATCCACGAGGGCGAAGAGGAAAAGGAAGTGTCCCCTGTGGTTTATCATGGGGGCAGATGGAAGATCTATGACCCGGTGGAAAACAACGACTTCTGGTGGTACGACGAGACAAGAAGTGATGATCCGGGCTGGGGTCCTGGCTTTGCTCCATAGAATTTTTTGCATCCTGCCTTAGATAACCATTGACCCTCCCCAAAACCCGTGGCATGATGTGGAATGCCCAAGCGCGAAAATCGCGGTCCTTGGCGGGTTTAAGGCCTTTTTCCCGCCCTCTGACATACTGGACAATTAAGTACTTACCGTTGCAAAGCCTAAGCCAAACATATTTCTGGGTTTGGAGCAAGACCTGCTTGCCCTCATCCCCCTTTCCCCACTCAAGGGGCAAAAAGGGCCAAGGCTAGCGGCAGGGATTTGAAGACCTTATGAAGAAAAAGAAGAAAAAGAAAAGGCGCAAAAAGACCACCCTAGGAGCCGACCCGATCCAGGCATTAGAAAAGAGGGCGACTCAATGCCTGGCAGAGGAGAAATATAGACAGGCCAGAGACTGTTTCAAGAGACTGTGCGGTTATGACCCGGACAAGTACCTCCCGCAACTTATTGAAGCCAACGAAGGGTTGGCCCTTAAAATGATAAAGGGGGGCAAATTCGGTTATGCCAAAACTATCCTAGACCAGATGAGGTCGCTTGGGGCCTCGAATAACAAGGTCAATCTCATTGAAGTCATTTTGACCCTCCACCAAGGAGACTATGGGGCTGCGGTCGCGGCAGTCTCGGATTATCTTGTTAAGGCAGGGGGTGAAGGATGGGGAGATATCCCCCTATTTATGTTCGACGCCTTGGTCCTCTCATTTGAATTCATCGAAGAGAGCCCCCCATTACCAACCTCTGTCAAGGAAGAAGCAAGGGCAATTCAGTCGGCCTTAAAGCTGGTGAGTGAAGAGCATTACGATGAAGCGCTTGCCGCGGTAAGGGCCATTACTCTCCGCTCCCCCTTTTCCCACTGGAAATTATTCCTCAAGGGGCTTTGTGCCTTTTACGAGGGAGAGGATGAAAAGGCCCGGAAGGCATTCACCAGGCTGCCCCGTGGCGGTGTCCCCGCCAAGGCGGCATATCCTTACCTGGTCTTACTGGAGGGACCAAAGGGCCTAGACAAACACCACAGGAGCCCGGAATTGCTTGGACTTGTGTGCTGGATAGCAGGTGAAAGACACCTTGAGACGGTGCTCCCCAAGGCGGAATATCTCTGGAAAATTAGGCGGTTCCGCGATTCTTACCTGTATGTCAGAAAGAATTTGGAGGAATTTCCATCTGAGGAGCCTGGTATCATTCAAGAACTGTCCTCATTTTATCTCAAAGCCCCTTTTCATATGCAAGAAGAGGAGGCTGATAGGTACATAGATTCTCTTGACAGGCTCCTGGACAAGAAGCACGTCCGCGAGCTTGAGAAATTGATGATCTTGAAAACCCTGTGTCTCTATTTTGAAAGGACTCTGGGCCACGATCCTGCCCTAAAGGGCGTATGGGAGGATTTCCTGAGAACACATCATCACGTTTATGGTAAGGACCCCGACCTGGAGGCACTTGTGTATGCCCATCTCGGGGATGTTTTTTCCGAGGAAAGACCTTCATATGACCCGTTTTTCTTTTTCGGACGTAGGAGGCGCAGGAGGGCTCAGGTAAGGAATGCCGCCCTGGCCGAAGCGTGCTATGAAAGGAGTATCAGGCTCAATCCTGGCCACAAGGAAACGTATGTTTCACTCCTTGACCTTTACGAAAAAGTCGGGGAAAAATCGAAACTTAACAGGAAACTCGATGAATTCATTCAATTATTTCCAGAAGATAAGGACATGCTGTTCAAGGCAGGGCTGAGGTGCTTGGAACGAAAGGCCTTGATCAAGGGCATGAATTACCTGGAAAAGGCCCTACAGCTTGACCCACTGGATAGCCAAATCCGGCAGGCATTTATCGCCTGTTGCACAAAAGCCGCCCTGCAATACGCAAGAAACCACCGCATGGAGAAATGCAGAAACCTTTTGCCCAGGGCGCTGGAATGGAGTGAAGTGGGGCGAGAGGATTTCAATGGTGGGCGTGGCTATATCAATGCGCGCTGGGCGTGTATGGAACTGCTCGGGGGCGATCCAAGAGAGGCTGAAATACTGCTGGATAGGGGGAAATCCCTGGCGAACGATGATCCAAAGTTTCGCTTCTTCACCTGGCTTGTTGCCAGATCTTACGGTGTACCGTCAAACCACTTAGACAAAATCAAGAAACCTGCGGATGAAGAGTTTTCCGGGAGGGCCTCGCCGGATAAGCTCGTTGCTTTCGTTGAGACCCTTTCCTACTTTACGCAGTATCAGGCCTTAGACCGCCGTGGGCTTGGCCAAGAAATGAAGAGGATCAGGCGTTATATGCGCAAGGCGGCTAAAGGGCTTCTTTCGAGGGAGCAGGCAAAAATAGTTGTTGAATTTGCCCTCGAAAATGGTGAAAAAGACATCGCGCTGGAATACGTAGAGAAGGTACTGAAAGATAATCCTGATGATGCCTATTTCAGATACCTTCAGTATCAGATTAGGAAAAGGCCGTGGGTCTTGGGGTCAAGGCGAAGCGATTTACGGAAACTGGAAAAGATCCTGGAACTTGCAGAAAAGGAGAGGGATCAGGAACTGATTATGAGGATTCGACGGGAGATCGAGCAACTCCGGTTCGCTGAGAGGCATCTTGGTGATTTTCTTGTTGAAGACCTTGATGAGGATGAGGACGATTACTACGATATGGATTATCCAGATGAGATGCCCCATAACAATCACTTTGATGAGGTATCAGACCACTCCACCCCGGTGAAAAACCTTACCGGAGAGAAAAGGAGAAAGAGCCGAAAGTCGGCCCGGGTTGAACAGCTGAACCTCTTTGATGAACTGGAGACCTGATATGAATCCGTACGAGGTTTTGGGAATAGATAGGGAGGCAGACGATGCGACAATCAGAAAGGCCTATCTTGAACTTGTGAAACGATATCCTCCCGAAAGATTTCCTGAGAAATTCAGGCAAATTGCAGGTGCCTATGATCAAGTGAAGGATAAGAAAAGCCGCCTGGAATACTATCTGTTTAGCAGGGAAATGGATTGCAAATCCCCTTTCGAGATCATCCTCAAGCGTTTTTCAATGACAGAAAAGAGAAGACCTATGACCTTTGATGAAATCAAGGAATATTTGAGAAAATCATACCTTCTCGACAGCGACTTGTCCTGAAACTGGTGGAGAAAATGGAAACAATTGGTTACTACGCCGGAAATAATGAAGAATGGAAAAAGATGCTCAGGGAAGACTTTGAAAAGTGGCTCGAATGGGTTTCAAGCAGCGGGCATGTTAAGGTCACAGAGAAAGACCCCCCTGATCTTGAAAGCTTTTTCAGGGAGTTGTGTATCCTGAGGGCCGAGTTTCGTAAGAGTACCAGGCGGAGCCATGAGACCTTTGTTCGATTTGGGGAGACCCTTGAAAAATTTGAGCGATTGACCCAATCGATCCTGTCTAAATTCTCGGGATTGGCCGAGCAAAAAGAAGGCGCGGACATCCTGTCAAAAAAGCGCATATACCTCCCCCTTGTGGATATCCTCGAAAGATTGAAGCGCATAGAGTCCAGGATGGCCGAACCTCCCAAGCGGGGCCTTTTCTCCCGAAGAACTTCGTCTCTAAAGGAATGGGTGTGATTAAAGGGGGGTCTTGAGATATTAAGATCCCACTTCGAGACACTTCTTGGCAGCGAAGGGATATCTCCGATTGAAACTGTCGGAAGGCCTTTTGATCCGAGACTCATGACCGCGGTTGAAGTGGAAAAGACCAGTTCTGTTCCGCCGGGAACGGTAGTGGAGGAATTTTCCCCAGGGTATCTATATCAGGGCCATCCCCTGAAACTGGCACAAGTAAGGGTTGCAAAGGAGAAATAGTACATGGATACAGTAGTAGGAATAGATTTGGGTACCACAAATTCTGAAATCGCCTTTATCAAAGACGGCTCACCCCAGGTAATCCCGGTTGAGGGTGAAATGATCATGCCTTCATGTGTGGGCATGGATAAAAGCGGCACCCTGCTCGTGGGCCGCGCCGCCAGGAACCAGATGGTCTCTGATCCGGAATCAACCATCCTGTCCATAAAGCGTAAAATGGGCCAAGATGTGAAGGTCAGACTGGGTGACAAGGAGTTCAGCCCTGAAGAGATATCTTCTCTTATCCTCAAGAAGCTCAAGACAGAGGCGGAGGCCTATTTGGGCCAGGAGGTCAAAAAGGCGGTGATCACCGTACCAGCCTATTTTGATGACCACCAGAGGAAGGCCACAAAGAACGCCGGGGCCCTCGCCGGCCTGGAAGTAATGAGGATCATAAACGAGCCTACCGCAGCGGCCCTTGCCTACGATGCCGGCCTTGAGGAAAACCAGACAATCCTGGTCTATGATCTGGGCGGGGGCACATTTGATGCCTCTTTGGTGGTCGTTGAAAACGGGGTGGTGGAAGTCAAGGCAAGCCACGGGGACACCCACCTGGGCGGCGACGACTTTGACAATCTCCTTATTGAGCATGTAGCACACATCTTTGAGGACGAACATAATGTCAGCCTCCTGGCCGACCCAAAGGCCAGGAATAGATTGTGGGCCGCTGTGGAGAAGGCAAAAAGGGAATTGTCCGATGCCCCGTTTGCACGCATCAGGGAAGAGTTTATCCATGGTGATCTCCATCTTGACACTGAAATATCCCGAATTGATTATGAAGACATGATCCGCCCACTCCTCAAAAAAACCATGGATTCAGTCCATCAGTGTTTGAAGGATGCGGGGATTCTTCCATCTCACGTGGACAGGGTGATCCTTGTAGGCGGTTCCACCCGCACTCCCCTTGTCTTTGAGATCATAGGTAATGAGATGGGAATAGAGCCTAGACATGAGATCAATCCTGATCTCATTGTCGCCATGGGTGCCGCGATACAGGCAGGTATCATCGCGGGAATGGAAACTCATTCTGTTCTTGTGGATATCACCCCTTATACTTACGGAACAAGGGCAGTGGATCTGTACAGAGGCAGGTTTGTCTCTGACGTCTTTGTACCGATTATCAGGAGGAATACGCCACTACCCGTCAGCAAATCCGAGGCCTTTGCAACCATTGTGGACGGCCAGGAAAAGGCCGATGTCAGGATATACCAAGGAGAAGAACCCATTGCCAGTAATAATATTTTCATTGGAAACTTTTTTGTGGAAGACCTGAGTGATGTGCCCGCAGGCAACGAGATTTTGCTGAATCTTCACCTGAATTTGGATGGCATCCTGGAAGTCACCGCAACAGAGAAAAGGACAGGGCTTTCAAAGACGGTGAAGATGGATACATCAAAACACAGGGATGTCTTTGACCTGGAGAAGGCACGCAGAAACCTTGCATCCCTGGTCGACGAAGAAACCCTTGAGGGGATCAGTGATTCCCCTGGTGGAAAGGGCAAGGAGGCAATCTTATGTGAGGCAAAGGACCTGCGCAAGAGGGCCGAGGCCCTTCTGGGGAGTATCGACGAAGAGGACGCGGCCCAGCTTCGACCCCTCATCCAACAAAGCAAGAAGGCCGTCGCTGAAGGAGACATTGAAAAATTGGCGGAATTGAATGAATCTCTATCTGACATGCTGTTCTATTTGGAGGATTGAGATGGAAATAGGGTGTCCTGCCTGCGGAAAGACAAGCCATGTGGATAGTGAGTGTTCCCGGTGTGGATGTGATTTGTCTACCCTTAGGAGGATACTGGAGTCCGCAAGACAGGAACTGGAAATCGGTATGAAAAAGTTGAGGGATCAGGATTCCACTGGAGCCCTTGAACATGCCAGGAGATCATGGTCGCTCAAAAAAAGCAAAGATGCCGCCCGATTGGCCTTCCTGGCCTGCATTTGGATGAAAGATTTCCGTGGGGCCACAGATTGGTACCTTCGGGCCACAGGACATTCACCACAATCCTCCGCCATCCCGTAGGGCACAACCTCGTCTCAGGTTTACCCGCCCCAGGCGGGCGGCTAAACCACGGCGTCGGTCCGTTTTCATCAATCCTAATACCTCGATATGGATCGCAAGCTGGAGCTTGCTCCTGCATCTTGTTGGCGCAAGGGCATAGTAGGGGCATCCGGAACTATTGCTGGGTCACACGAAAGACCTCTTCGATGGTGGTAACACCCCTCAATACCTTTTCTGCCCCGTCCTGCCTCAAGGTGCGCATGTCTCCATGCCTTACGGCCTCCCGCTTGATGGCGTTTGCGTCCGAGGTCTTGAGGATACGAGTCTTCAAGCGGTCATCCATGAGCATCAGTTCAAAAATTCCCGTCCTGCCCCGGTAGCCCGTGTGAAGGCAGGCAGGGCAGCCCCTTCCCCTGAAAAGCCTCCTTTCACCAAGTCTTTCGGGGTCAACGCCGATGTTCCTCAGTGATTCAGCGTCGGGGGTGTATGCCTCCTTGCATTCCTGGCATATGACTCGCACCAGTCGCTGTGCCAGGATGGCGTTAACGGATGAGGTGACCAGGAAGGGTTCAATCCCCATGTCGATCAAGCGCGTAACAGCGCTTGCCGAATCATTGGTATGGAGGGTGGAAAACACCAGGTGCCCTGTCAGGGCTGATTGTATTGCTATTTCCGCGGTCTCCAAGTCCCTTATCTCGCCCACCAGGATGACATCGGGGTCCTGTCGCACGATAGAACGGAGCCCGTTGGCAAAGGTGAGATTGATCTTGGGGTTTACCTGTATCTGTCCGATACCTTCGATCTGGTATTCGATAGGGTCTTCTATTGTGATGATATTAATGTCCGTGTTGTTGATGCTGGAAAGGGCGGCATAGAGCGTCGTCGTCTTTCCGCTCCCGGTCGGTCCGGTAACAAGGATGATACCGTGGGGCGAATGAATGAGCCTGTCGAATACCTTCAAATTATCCTCGGGCATCCCCAGATCAGAGACACTGAGAAGGACGTTCGTCTTGTCCAGCAACCGCATTACCACACGTTCACCAAAGGCCGTGGGGATCGTGGAAACCCTGATATCGATATTCTTGTCCCCGATTCGGCGGTCGATGCGGCCGTCCTGGGGAAGACGCTTCTCGGCTATGTTCATCTCGGCCATGACCTTGATCCTTGATACCAGGGCGGACTGTATGTGCCGGGGGGGGGAGAGCATGTCATAGAGGATACCGTCCACGCGGTAACGAATTCTCAGCCTGCTCTGGGATGGCTCTATATGGATATCACTCGCTCGATCCTTCACTGCCTGGGAAAGCATCAGGTTCACCAGCTTGATGATGGGTGCATCGCTCGTATCATCCAGAATGTCCCCTGTTTCTTCGATTTCCGAGAGTATGGTATCCGGGTCCTCTTCGTGCATCCCTTCAATGACCTGTTCTGCCGAGGACTGGCTCATGTCGTAGGCAAAGTTTATGGCGGATATAATTACGGAGTGGGGAGCGAGGACCACTTCTGTGCCATCCAGGCCCAGGAGAAGCCGCAGATCATCCAGGGGTTGGAAGATCAAGGGATCATTTATTGCGATCAATGACGACTCATCAGTAATGATAGGCATGATCCCGTATCTCTTCAAGAATTGGATCGGGACCTTCTCCGTGAAGTTCATGTCCAGCTGATCCAATGAAAGGTTGGGGGTATACTTGAGCTCGAACTGAACGCCAAGGGCCTTTAAGAGGTCCGCCTCGGTAATCGCCTTCTGCCTTATCAATATCTCGCCTATGCGGCCTCCCTTCTCCTTTTGGACATCAAGCCCCTCTTCAAGCGACTGCTCCGAAAGGCCGGAAGTCTCTTTTAAGATCTCGCCTATCAGTCGATGATTCATCATTCTTCAAGCTCCCAATGCCTTGCAGGGGCTCGTCTCATTCTGGATTCTGGCTCCTGACTACTGACTCCTGTCTTCTGGCTCCTGGCTTCTGGCTTCTGGATTCTCTCTTGTGGGGCTCCCATACATCTTTATTGCGCCCTCACGGATCTTGTCCATGTCCCTCTTCTTTTTCTCGTAGAAATCATCTGCTTCCATGGGACTTGCTATGATATGGGGTGTCAGGAAAATGTAAAGATTGGTCTTGAAACGCCTGTCGGACATGGACCTGAAAAGCCAGCCCACCCCGGTAATATCACCGAGGCATGGGACCTTGGTCTCCCCACGAGTCAAAATCTCATCGATCAGACCCCCGATGACCACTGTCTGTCCGTCCTGCACGACCAGGGTTGTCTTGGCAATGCGTTTCAGGGTCGTGGGCAAGCCCTCCCTGGACTCCTCTTCGACGACCTGCGAGACCTCTTGGGTGAGCTTCAGGCGGACGTATCTTTCCTGGTTTATTTGTGGCGTGATATTCAGGACCACGCCCACATCCTTGTATTCGAAATTGGTGAAGGCCCTGCCGGAGACGGTCTCTTCACGGCTGGTTATGAAAGGAATCTCCTTGGCCACCTTGATCTCAGCCTCTTCATTGTCCGTGGTGAGTATCTGCGGTGTGGACAAAATATTGATATCCGTGTTTGTCTGGAGGGCCTTGACCACGGCAGATATGCTGGGAAATTCTATGCCGCCTATTTGAATCACATCCCCCAGCACCCCGAAGGAGAATCCAGCACCTAGGGGTAACAGGCCTTCTGCGGTGGTCTGAGAACCGAACACGGCGATGTCTCGACCTTCATGGCTTCCTATGGTCTCCGCGGCCTGCCATTGGACTCCCAGATCGAATTGCTTATCCGTATCCACTTCCATGATCAGGGCCTCTATGTAGACCATGTTCCTGGCGATATCCAGCTTCTTTATCACGTCCTCCAGGACCTTGTAATCCTCCTTTTTTGCAGTGATCACGAGGGAGTTGGTGGCCTTGTCCGCCACGATCCGGACATCCCTTGAAACCACGGGGGCCTTCCCTTTGACGGGCTTTTCCTGCTTCGCGGGGATAGCCATCAGGACCTTTGACAGGTCCTCTGCATTGGCGTGCTGCAGGTAATAGACATGAATGTCCCCTTCGACCCTGGGGGTCTCCAGGTCCAGGAGCTTTACGAGTTGTTTGATCCTCCTGGTGTCGTCTTCTGATGCCAGGGTGATCAAGGAATTGGTCCTTTCATCAGCCACAATCTTGATGGTGGGCACGCCGGGGATCGGTCTTTTCCCCCTGACGACCTTCCTTTGAAAAACGCTGTTCAAGGTCTTTGCTACGGTGGAGGCCGAGGCATGCTCAAGGGGAATCACGGAAATCTCTTCACCGATCCCCTCCACGTCTATGGCCTCGATGATCTCCAGCAGGCGCTTGACATTGGAGAGCACATCGGTCACGATCAGCATCCCTGTCGGCGGGTAGGAAACTATAATGCTGCTCTTGGAGACCAGAGGGGCAAGGAGCTTCTTGAGGTCATTTGGGTCGGCATACCGCAAGGGAATCAATTGTGTGACCACCCTGTCCCGGGGGCTGATTGGTCTTCTTTCCTTGATGGTCTCTACATCCTTGGACCTTGCCTGAGCAGCAGGCACTACCTTGATGATCCGCCCGGCCGGAACCGTTGTATAGCCGTTCACCTCCAGCACTGATTCGAATACCTTGTATGCCTCCTCTACGGATATCTTTGTGGGTGAGATTATGGTGACATTTCCCCTGACGGCCTTGTCCACCACGAAGTTCTTTCCTGTGAGCTCGGCAATGAACTTGATAAAGAGTGTGATGTCCACGTTATCGAAATCAATGGACACGTACCGCTTGCCCTGCTTCGGTTTCTGTTCAGGTGTCTTCTTCTCTGGTGCAACCCCCCTTGGCTGCGAATGTTTTCCCTTTTGCCCTTTTACTTGCCCCTTAGCGGGTAGAGGTCTTTTGGCCGGTGAATTGGCTTGGGGGGTCGTAGGCGTAACACCCTCTTCACCGGCGACACGAGCTCCGTGGACAGGAGAAACGAAAACGAGCAAACCAAGCACCACAACAAAGACAACTGCGCGCACTATGTACCGCTTGTCACCCATGGAACTCATCCTTAGGCAGGGGGTGTCATCATGACAATCTTTTCAAAGGCCTCAAAGACCCTCAGGTTTCCCAGGTCCGGGTCAGTCTTGGCCCACTCCCTTGCAACGGGATTTAAGGAAATAGCCCGTTTAAGATATGACAGACTGCTCTCGATCTCTCCCTTGACCGCATGCAGGCACGCCATATTGTAAAAGGGGTCGGCAAAGCCCGGCCTCAGGCGTATGGCCTTTTCAAACACCTCCCGGGCAGAGGAGAAATCCCCTGTTTGCATGTATATGACACCCAGGTTATTCAAGGCCTCGACATGTCCCGGGTCCTGTTGGAGAAGGTCTTTGTAAAGCCTCTTTGCCTCCTGCATCCTCCCCTTCCTGTAATGTTGCCGGGCCTTGTCGTACAAGGAGCTTGCACCTGCCGTCGAAAGTCCTTGCCAGGGTCCAGACACGGATTGGGATGCCCCTATTTCTCGGTCTTGCTGGTACCTTGGTGTTTCCTCCGACCCGGAATCCAACCATGAAAACCCCGCAAAGGCAAGCAAAATAAGCAGAACAATGAAGCAGCCCCTCCTAACCAACCTGCCTCTTGGAGCGGTCTTTTCCCGAGCGCTTCGAGCCAGGATACCTTTATATCTCAGGCCTCTTATATCCTTTTCCTGCTGGGCCTTTCTTAGTGCCTCGTTGATATAGCTCATCGTCCCTTCATGGTTCAGACATTTGGTATAACAGGGCACTGGTACGGGGGCCGACTATGCCATCGGCATCCAGGCCGAATTCCCCCTGGAATTTTCTCACCGCACGCTTCGTCCTATCATCGTAATGCCCCGTGGTTTCCACCATGTATCCCATTTCCTTGAGTGTCTTCTGCACCCAGAGCACTCTGCTACCCTTGGAGCCCATTGAGAGATATGCACTCCTCCACCGGGACGGATAAACAAAGGATACCTCCCCTCCCCAGCCTTCCATGAGCAATGCCCTTTCAAGAAATCGCTCCTTTCCCCGGCCATCTATGACAACTGCGCCTTCTCCTTTCACTTCCTTGACCACTAGATAACCGGGGAGGCGGGATCCAGAGGATGCTGCCGTCCCCTTCACCCTGAAGGGCCTCTTCAGCAGGACGTGGTACTCGGGTGCCATGTCAAAATAGACCATGGCAGGCTGGATCTTCTCCAGATCCGTCCCCTGGCTCCCCATGCCATCCCTGAAGAGAGAAAACAGCAAGGCGATGCTCGAAGTTTCGTCCAGGAAAATTTCAGGTGCCTCTTCCTTTTCTCTGTGAGGCGAAGGGGCTTTCATAACGGGCTTCTCCTGCTGATCTTCCCTTGCAGCCCCAATATGGACCGGGCTTTTCCCTTTGAGAGACGGCCAAGGAAGCTTGTCCCTCAGTCTCCATCCCCCGTAACCCGCAACCAGGATCAATACCAGAATCAGGACTAGAGATGCCGCGAACCCCTTCCGGCTCCTGGACACTCCGGGGACTTCAACACCCCTCTCGCCGCTCAGTTCCCAGTTAGACCTGTCAATGATGTCCTTGTTTATGGTGAAGGTCTCCCGTGCATAGGCTGTCAGAAGAGCCCTGTCGCAGAGGGCATTAATCCGCCTCGGGTTTCCCAGGGAATACCCGTAAATCTTCCTATAGGCACCGGAAGTAAATTTTAGGCTTCCACCACCCCCTGCCACTGCCAGGCGGTGCTCCACATAGCCTTTGACGTCGTTGGAGTCCAGGGGTTTCAGATCATAGCGAACCAGGATTCTTTCGTTCAACTGCCTCATGGACGGCGCATTCAGCAGATCCTTCAGCTCGGATTGCCCTACCAGGACGATCTGCAACAGTTTTTCCCTTTCCGTCTCCAGATTGGAGAGCATACGGACCTGCTCAAGAACTGCGTGGGAAAGGTTCTGGGCCTCGTCGATCAAGAGTACTGCGTTGCCCCCTTGCCTGAAGTTCTCCAGGAGGAAATGATTCAGCTTGTCGATGTACTCCTTTTTGCTTCCCTCCTCCCGCAGACCCTCAATACCGAACTCATCATTGATGATCTGCAAGAGTTCGAGGTCAGAGATGAAGGAGTTCAATATGAGCGCGGTCTTTGTACCAGGATCCAGACGGCTGAGGAGTGCCCTGCAAAGGGTGGTCTTGCCGGTACCGATGCCCCCTATGATGGCAATGAATCCCTTGCGTTCATTGATACCGTAAAGGAGATGATCCAGGGCTTCTTGATGGTAGGAACTGAGATAGAGGTACCTTGGATCAGGGGTCAAGCTGAAAGGGTTCTCTCTAAATCCGAAAAAGGACTCGTACATGGACTCATCTCAACAGGTAGTTCATTGTCATCTGCCTCCCGCCACGGGTTATCTGGAGGGAAAGGCTTGATCCTGTCTTGAGTTGTTGATAGAGGGAAAGGATATCGTCCGGGCTCTTGATGGGCCTGTTGTCTATGCCCTGTACGATGTCACCGTCCCTCAGCCCCAGCCTTGAAAAGAAGGAATTGGGCCTTATGCGAGAGAGTGCCAAACCGTCGGGCTTACCATCCTTGAAATAGGGCCTTATCCTCACCTGGGACAGAATGGTATTGACGTTTTTCATGGCCTCCTGGAGATCAGCCCTTCTCACCGTGATGGTCCTGCCCCTGGCCGAAGGTCGAGTCGATGCCCCTCTCCTGCTCGGTGCCTTTGCCCCTGACGTATCCTCCATGATGAGGATCTGGTCTTTCCCTCCCACGCTCAGAATGACTTTACCCCTGAGGATCATTTTCACCAGGGCGTTCTGAACCCTGTCCCCCACCTTGTACAGGCCTTGCTTCCTCTTGTCCTTTTCCCGGATGACCGCCACGGAGCTATCAGGGTCCCCGACCACGGTCCCCAATAATTGCAGCTTGAGGGAAGTGTGTTCCAGTTTTTCTATATCTACCACCTTGACGGGTGGGGGTGCCGTCTTTTCCTTTGAACCGAAAAGGTTTCTCTCCTCTATTATCATATATTCGCGCAGGGGCCCCCTCCTGGCATATTTTTTTTCCGGCACCTCCATTGTCATTGCCCTCTTGGGCACCCCCTGGGCCAGGCGGGACCTGACAATCCTGTAGAACAGGTCCACCCCGATATAGATCACCAGAGAAAGTGCGACGAAGCCAAGGAGGCCCGAATAGTATTTGGCTATCAACCTAAGCATTCAAAGAAACCTTATGCCCGGCTCCGCTACAGTGCCTTGGATCAGGAAGGCTAGCTTGCCCCGCTTCAACTGTTTCTTGATCAGGCTCATGGACTTTGGAGAGGCCTTGAGCTCCTTGAAAAAACCGCTGTAAGGTTCCAGGGTGCCCTTCAGGTTCAAACGGCTCTGCATGATATCCCGGTTCAAATATACCTCCCCGGACAGGGTTCCATGCATTTGTTTCCCCTTAAGGTCAAGGCTGCTCACGGTGACCTTCCCATCGCCCAGGGTCGCCCTGAACCGGACTTCCCCAAAATCTATCGACTCGAGGCCCAGGACCGGCGTCAACAGCTCCACCCTGCCCTTCGTGATTGTCAGGTCCGCTTTCCCCTTTCCACGGTCCCAAGAACCGAAATGGCCTTCGTAGAAGATCGCGCCCCCGAGGGTGCCTTCCACGGTTCGTCCTGCAAGCCCAACCAGGGGATTTTCTTGATCCAGGATAACATGCTCCAAGTAAATCGTCATGGCAAAAGACTTCCCCGGGCTATCCCCATTAAGCCTGGCACACCCTTTTATGGCCCCTTCATACAAAGAGCCCCCAAAACACCATTTCGATTGCCCTCGAACAAAGGACCTTACCGCCGGCCGAACGAAAAACCTTTCAACTCTCAGGACCGGTGAGGAAGTTCCCGTCTTTTGGGCTATCTCAATGCCCTTCAATTCCAGTCCGAACTTCAGGGATGGTAAGACCCCCTGTAGCGACACGCGAACCCCGGGCATCAGGCGGCCGGTCTCGGCCGAAAGGAAATCCCGCACCGCTTCAGAGGGGAAACGATAGTACAAGAGGGCGAGAGTAAGCCCGACCCCGTAAAGGCAATAGCCTAACCATCTTTTGTGTTTGCCCTTCATCTCCTCTTAGCTCACACCTCCCGGCCTCTTCGCTCCCCCTTGGACGCCTTCACCAGGGAGGAAAGTCAGGACCTGCATCACGACGTCCAGGTAGCCCGGCTCCTTCTTGTTTTCCCTGATGGAGATCCTCCGCACGCTGACCACATCATCCGGATTCTCGATGCGGTAGAGGTACTCAACCAGTTTTCCGAGGGTTATCCTCTCGAGTTTCATCTCCACCAAGGCTTCCCTGTACAGGCCTGCGGTCTTAGAAGTGGAAGGCCGCATGTACTTTATGTGCCTCTTGACGTCTGTCTCGCCGGCCGCCCTTTCCAGGTAGGAAAACAGGGTGAAATTCCTGGACCGGCGCGCAAGAAACTTCTCCAGGTTTCTGTTACTCCTTTTGTAGGAACGGTATTCCTCCCTGAGTTTGAGTATCTCCTCCAGTCCCTTTTCCTTGACCCCTATTCCCCTTCTGAGGCGTTCCCTATCTTCGAAAAACGGGAGAATGAAAAGCTGGAGGACCAGGAAGAAGCCAAGGACCGATGCGCCCAAGATGACAAGATGTCTTTCACGTCTTGCCAGCTTCACTTTGCAGCCCCCTTCTTCCTCTCCATCTTCACCTCGAATTGGACCCGCTTCCCCGTGCGGTCCAGGTTGGCCGAAGAAATAACCACCTCTCTGTAAAGGGGAGAAGACTCCAACCGACCCTTTATGCCGTCCACCGTATTGAAAGTGTCGGTAACCCCGCTGATACGGACGTTTTCAGGGCTTATCACCGTTGTAGTAAGGTGTACATCCAGGGATTTTGAAATTCGAACCGAGATATCCCTCAGGATGTCTATCACGCTCGTCTCGGAGTCCGTAGAGGGAAGCGACCCTGAGCCCCCTTTCACTTCCTTCAGCTTGATCTTCATCTGCTTCAGGGGGTCTACGATCCTCCCGGCCCCTGGAAAGGTATCCCTGTATACCCGGGTAATTTTCCTCTCCAGCATGTCGTATCGCTTCTTCATGAGGTAGTAATCAACGGTCAGATCGGCGATTAGAAAACAAATGACGATGATCACGGCCACCGAAACCTTTCGGATTCCACTCTTGAGGCCTGAGAATCTGCCCCTTGTCTCGAATTCATCCTTGAGAAAATCAAGGCCCGCCCCCCTTCCCTCTTCCCGCAGGGCAAGGGCAAGGGCGTGATCCATGGCCAGGGGTTTCCATGCCTCGGCTATTTCCTTGTCCATGACGACCCTTTTATCCTGGCGAACATTTACCTGTTCCACGGGCAGAGCAAAGAACCGAGATATGATCTCTTCTGTCCCCGGGACCGCTCCGGTGCCGGTGAGAAAAATTTTCCGTGGCGTGGGTCTACGGTTGTTGCTCCACGCGAAGGCATGAATTGTGTTCTGTACTTGTCTGCAAAAAGACTCCAGTCGAGATTCAAGGAGCGCAGGAGATTCCAGGAAAGAGGAGCCATGCTCAAGCCCGAATGAGCGGATCAGGTTGATACGCCTCCCGGAGAAAAGCACCATGGTGCCTTTTGTGTGTCCGACGTCTAAGAGGAGGCCGTCCTCGGGCGTATCCTGCCTCTTCAGGAGCCAGGAGGCCAGGGGGACACATCGGACCTCCAGGAGGTCCGGTTCTACCCCGTATTGGGCCAGGTTTTGTAGGCTCTCCCTTATGTAATCCTTTCTCAGGGAAACGGCCAAGATCTCACTCTCCTGGGCCCTGTCGACCACCAGGAAATCAGTCACCACCTCGCCAATGGGAAAGGGGGCCATTGCTTCCACCTCAAAGGGAAGGGTCTGCCTGATCTTTTTCCCGTCCTTGAAGGGGAGCCGGAGATTTCTGTAGGATGCCCGGTCCGCGGAAACAGCCACGCGACAAATATCCCTTGCCAAGTCCATCCCCTGCAAGATCTCTTCCAGGGCCCTCTCCAATCCTTCTGGTCCTCCGGTCATGGCATGGGCGCACGCCACTACCCGATATCCCTTCAGCCCGCTCTGGACCTTCACGATGGACACAGACTCATTATCCATATCCAGACACAGTAGCTTCCCCGGCATGGCTCCTATCCTATTCCACCTTCCACGAAATGACTCTTACAGTATCTTTCCCCCTCTCCACAAGACCCGCGCACCTCTTTTGCATCCTATCCTTGAATGCTTCCACTCTTATCTCGAAGATACTGCTGGAGGTGGTAATGAGATGGTCAATAGCAACCTCGCTGCTCATCTGGGGCACCTGCTTGTACCATCCCGGCCCGCTGATATCATTGTCTTCATCCGTGCGATAGGCGACCATCGCCTCCACCATATCCCGGTCCAGGTGCTTTGAGAGGGCCTTGAGGACTAGGGGTCGTGCAGTATTTGTATTTATCTTTCCGTCACCCCAAACCGTAAGGAACTCGGATAGCCCCGGCCTCTCCCCGGTTCCGTAGAACAGTTCCCTCGTAATCCCCCTCACGAGGAGGAGTTCTTCAAGGGAGTCAAGGGGTCCGTCCTTGCAGGAATAGGGGCGATCCAGGCCCGCATAGTAAGAGCCCTCCGCTCCCAACCTCGTCACCTCCTTGTCCGGGTCGAGCCAGTCCTTTATGGCGTCTATGATATTGTCCACCTCATCGGGCTCCAGGTCGAACTCTTCCGACCCCAGGAGCCGTGAAAGCATCTCCCTTTGCACGGGATTATAGGACCCCCTTTTTTCTCCCTTATGGTAAATCAAGTTATTGATTTGAATCCTGCCCGAGTGGTCGATAATCTCGATCCCAACAGCCCCCTCGCTGAACATCCCCTCTAAATATCCTGAGGGTCTCTCAGGGTCTGCCCAGTCTTCCCGTAGGGAATCATATGCCGTTCTCTTACCGTCATCATAGAGAACCGCCATGGCGAATTGAAACCCTGACTTTGCAAGGTGCCTCAAGCTCACTCCGTCCCGCAGGTTGACCGCTGCCTGGAGCTCGGACCTGATAGAAGAATTGAGCTCCAGGCTCAAGGCCACGATGATAGTGATAACCAGAATCGTCAGAATCAGGGCAAAGCCGTCCCTTTCCCTATGAACGCTCACCATTGGACTCCTCAAGCCCGAGGGGCAATGAAATGCTTGTAAAAAATCTGACTGGTACTTCCGGGTCCAGGGGATCCAGGAATTCCAGTGTAATGGATACCTTGGCAGGCAGCTTGTTCCCCTGCTCTTCCCCCCTGGAATCCCAGGATTGATATTCATCCCCAACACTATCGTAGTAGGAAAATCTCACGGAATTGAGACCCTCACAGAGGAGGAATCCCTCATCCTCCCCTTCTATCTCTTCTCCTTCCACAGGGAGCCGCTCGGATCGATAGAGATAGAGGCCATCACCATCTCCCTGCTTCTTGACATGGTACCTGATCCTTGCGATTCCAAGGGGCCTTTCCTCGCCCGAAAACAAAACATGGGCCCGTGACAGGAACATGAGGGCATCGGCCCTCCTGCCGTCAAGCTCCCCCTCTTCTCCCACGAAGGATGCAAATCCCTCCTGATCCCCATCAGACCCTGCCCCCTTGGCACCCGCCAGCAGATATGCGGATTCCAGGTCTTCCACGATCCTCTCCAGGGCAATGCGGGCCGCCATGTAGATATCCTCCTGGGTCTCCAACACATCCCGGTTCCGGAAGGTCCCGCTGTAAGCAGAATATATGATGGAGAAGACCACCGCGCAGATGACCATTGCAATCATTATTTCCAAGAGGGTAAAGCCCTGTTGTCCTTTTGATAATTTGATATTCATCACTTACTTTCTGGAAAAAACCGAAACGCCCTGATACGGTATTGGTAAACGGCGTCCTCACCCCAGGAGACGGTAAGATCGATCCTCTTGAGGTGATCCGAGACCGCTCCCGGCGCATCCAGGAAGACACTACTCACCGATACTTGCCAGGAATATCCCGGGAAATCTTCGCCAAAGTCCCCTGAATCGGACATTAGTTCCCGCACAGGCATTTGGTCCAGTTCCGCCATCTTGGCCTGGGCCAAGAGCGATGCCGTAGTATTGAACCTGGCCTCACTGGCCAGGGACATGCTCTGGGATTGGGAACCCAATACGGCGGTCAACGCTATGGCAATGATGGCCATAGCTATCATCACCTCAAGGAGCGTGAAGCCCCAAGGCCTCTTCCCTCTGTCCCCCTTACGCCTCCTCATACTCGATATACCTGTCATAGACCGTCACCTTGCCCAGGAAGGGGCTCATCTCGAGGGTGAAACTCCTGCCGTCTTCCGCCTCCAGGTGGATGACCGAGGGCTGAATGTATCCCTTTTTGCTTATCCTGATCCAGACCTCTCCCGACATGATCTTACCGTAGCCGTGCAACCAGACGTCCAGGACCCTGACTCCTTCCGGAAAAGGGCGCGCCTCCTTTTGTTCCCGGGCCCGCTCCTCCAGGGACATGGAAGAGGACTCCACCCAGTATCGGCCTTGATCCAGGTCCAGGTGGAGGTCAAAATCAACGGACCTTGCAACTGCCTCGGTCCTGAGATTCCTTATCAGGCCCACCAGCCTCCGGGTGGTTCCCTTGAGCTCATCGGACAAAAAGGCATCCTGGATACGGGGCATGGCCAGGGAAAGAATGAGGGCTACCAACAAAATGACAACCGCCAGTTCAACGTATGTATAACCCCCTGATCTTCCATTGATGCGCAGGACCATGGACCTAATCAAGCTCCCAGTTGTTGATGTCTTTGTTCTTTCCTTCGCCCCCTGGCTCCCCGTCAGCCCCGTAGGACATCAGGTCAAACTCCCCGTGCAGCCCGGGGGAAAGGTAGATGTAGTCATTTCCCCATGGATCCTTGGGTACCCTTCCCTTTTCCAGGTACCCCCCTTCGCGCCATTTTCTCGGGAGGTTGCCGATGGTGGGAGGTGCAACCAGTGCCTGAAGCCCCTGTTCGGTCGAAGGGTAAACGCCGTTGTCCAGTTTGTACATCTTGAGGGCGGTCTCCAGGGTGCTGATGTCCATTCTGGCCTTCAATATCCTGGCCTCCTCCGGTTTTCCCATGATTCTAGGGGCAATCTGCCACACAAGGATGCTCAAGATGACGATTACGATCATAATCTCGATCAGGGTAAACCCCTCAATATTCTTGGTCTCTCTCCACATTTCTTGCACCCCTCCTCCAATAATCCTGATCCAAGCAATAATCGAGCAGGGTTATTGGTTATCGGTTATCAGTTATTCGTTATCGGTTATCAATTTTCAGTTTTCAAAAACCACCCAAAGTAATCTCTCATCTCAAAGACACATGAGGTGGTAATGAATAGTACACGAATAACGGATCACGGGTAACAAATAACAGCCTGATTGAGCGAAAGCGCTCAATCAGGGGCTGACCTATCGTACCAGTTGGTTCATCTCGAAAATGGGCAGGAGGATAGAGATGACTATGAATCCGATGATCACCCCCATTACCAGAATCATGGCCGGCTCCAGCATGGATGTCAATGCCATTACCCTGCTCTCCACCTCTTTCTCGTATATTTCCCCTATCCTATCAAGCATGCCTTCCAGCTCACCGCTCTTCTCTCCTATTGCGATCATCTGCTTTGCCACGGGGGGGAAAAAGCGGCTCCTGGACAGGGGGGCTGCCAGGCCCTTGCCGGCCTGAACCTCCTCTATGGCCCTGTCAATCGCCTCTGCAATCAAGACATTGTTTACGATATTCCTTACGATTTGAAGGGAGGAGATCAAAGGGACCCCGCTTCGAAGAAGGCTTCCCAGGGTCCTTCCAAACCTTGCTATTGCCATCTTCCTGTGAATCGCTCCCAGAAGGGGCGCCCGTAGTTTGAGTTCATCCCACACATAACGGCCCTTCCGGCCTCTCGTGAATCTTCGCAAGAGAAAGAGCATGGCCCCGATTCCTGCCAGGACCAACCACCAGTAAGACTTGAGGAAATTGCTGATCCCTATGAGCATGACGGTCGGAAGGGGCAGGGTCTGGTGCATCTCCCTGAATATCCGGGTTATATTGGGTACTATGAAGGTCACCAGGAAAAAGAGTATCACAGTACCGACGAAAAACATGAACAGGGGATAGGCAAGGGAGGCCTTGAGCCTGTTTCTCAAGGCCTCTTGATGTTCGCTGTACTCGGCTAGCCGCTCCAGGACCAGGTCTAAAGACCCCGAAGCCTCTCCCGCCCGCACCATGTTAATGTATACCTTTGAAAATACTCTCGGGTATCTTGAAAGGGACTGTGCCAGGCTCTTACCCTCGTTTACCGACTCCTTCACCTGGACAATAATCTTTTTCAGCGTTGGATTGCTGAGCTGCTCGATAAGGGCCTCCAGGGACGATACGAGGTTGACCCCCGCCCCTAGTAATATGGCAAGCTGTCTCGTGGCAACGGAGAGTTCCCCGGGTCTTACCCGATTGAACAGGCGTGAAACAGGGGCTGTCCTGGAAGGATGATCAGCGGGCCTGGCGGTGGTTTCCTTGACCTCCACCGGAAAAAAACCAGTGGCCCTTAGCTTCTGGCGGGCCGCAAGGGCACTGTCCGCATCGATTATCCCTCTGCGATTTTTCCCGCCCCTATCCAGGGCCATATATTCGTAGACCGGCATGACGGGGAAAGGGTGGTTCAGGCCTTATCCTATTTACTGGGTTGGAAGGATACCTCTTCGGCTAGCCGTTTCTCAAGCATACTATTTTCTCTAGATCTTAAGAGCATAACACCCTATTGTCAATATCAACAGAAAACCCTGTGAAAGCTGAATCACGAATACTGCTTTTCGAAGATCCCGGCTCCAAAGTGCATATTCACTTTTTGCATTGCCTCTTCTCCCTTTTCAGGGTAGAAGTTTGGCCATCCTGGTGGCTCACGCCGGGGGGAGGATTCGCCCTTGAAAGAAATCTTGCCCAGATTATGCTTGTTTCTTTACCTTTTGCTCTTGTTTTTCCTCTTTTTCCCCGAGAGCGACGCCGTTGCGCGCAAGATTGTGCTCGACAGTGACGATCAGTTTTATTTCGCCCTCCAGGCAATGGAGAAGGGCGAATACACGAGGGCGGTCACGGAATTTGAGCGGTTTATCCATTTCTTTCCAGATGACCAAAAGGTGCCCAGGGCCCGCTATCTCATCGGGTTATGTTACATCGGCGCAAAAAAGTATTCCCTTGCGAGGGAGGTGCTGGTCGGGGTTTATGACGATTATGGCAGCGACGAGCTTGGCGGAAGGGCCTTGCTCCTAGTGGGCGAGACATACTACTTGCAGGGCATCCTCGGGGAAGCGGAACATTACTTTAGAAGGGTCATTGAAGGATATCCCTCCCCTGAGTTGAGATACTCTGCTTATTACAGGTTGGGATGGGTCCGCTTGAAGTCTGACAGATGGACGGAGGCTGCAAAAGCCTTCGAGATGGTAGGAGAAGACAGCCCCCTTTGTCCAAGTGCCGGGCAGCTCGCCGAGGCAGGCCCTAAGGGAGAGGCACTACCCCGTAAGAGCCCGACTCAGGCCGGTATTTTGGCCGCCATCCTGCCCGGTCTGGGTCACGCGTACTGCAATCGTTACAAGGATGGCCTAGTTGCCTTCCTTCTCAACGGCCTCTTTATCTGGGCCTCCGTAGAGGCCTTCAACGAGGACCTGGATGTAGCGGGAGGAATACTCCTGGCCCTTGAATTGGGTTGGTATTCAGGAAATATTTACAGCGCAGTCAACAGCGCCCATAAATATAATCGCAAGGTCCGAGATGACTTTCGCCGAAACCTCAAGGATAAGTTCAGATTCAGCCTCATGAGGACCTCAAATGGATCCTTCGGCCTGGGATTCTCCTATCGTTTTTGATTCTCTCATAGATCTACAATTCTTCCTGCAACAACTCAATTTGCATTAAGAAAATATATTTGGTAAAGTGCTTAGCAGATGCCTGGACAGAAGGCTACGGCTTTTTTAAGACGATCCCGCAGAGCGGACCAAGATATTGGGCCAAAAAATCACAGTGGTTCTCTGCATTTTTCGTTCCACGCACGAGTCCTCTTCCCCGAAGGGATTGACAAAAACCGCCGACTTGAGCGCCTGCCAAGAGGAAACATGAGGAAATGGGAAAGCCTTCTTACTACCAATTGAGGCTCAAGACCCTGAGGGCAAAACTGGCTGATATGCCCTGCGATACCCTGTGGATCACCCAGCCGGAAAACAGACGATACCTTTCCGGGTTCAAGGCCGAGGATAGCCAATTTAACGAATCTTCAGGATCCTTGCTAATCAGTGCATCAAGGCAGGTACTGGTGACCGACTCAAGGTACACCCTTGAGGCCCAAAGGGAGGCCGGGGGTTTTCAGGTGGTGACCATAAAAAGGGGCCTTCCAGAAAGTCTCCCGGAGACAATCCAGGATCTGGGCACTGAAGTATTGGGATTCGAAGAAAATCACGTAACATGGGGGTTACATAGAAATCTTTCCAGGAAATTGAGGCGCTTATCCAAGCCCGTCCGTCTCGTTCCTATAAAGGGTGTTGTGGAGAAGATGAGGGAAGTAAAGGATCCCCATGAAATCGCTGCCATGAGAAAGTCTGCTTCCCTCATGAGCGACATCTTGAACGAGGTAATCAAGGGCATAGAGCCCGGCCAGAGGGAAAGGGAAGTCGCCTTCCGGATAGAATGCCTCGCCAGGGAGGCAGGAGCGGACGGCCTGGCATTTCCCTCCATCGTGGCATCCGGCCCTAACGGCGCCCTGCCGCATGCGGTTCCATCCAATAGAAAGCTGCGTCCAAAAGAACCTATTATTATCGACGTGGGGCTCAAGTTCAACGGCTACTGTTGCGATATGACCCGTACTGTGTTCCTGGACACCCCAAGGAAGAAGTTCCGGGAGATCTATCGCGTGGTTCGCCAAGCCCAGCTTTCCGCTCTCGCGGTGATTCGCCCGGGCGTGGAGAGCACTCATCCCGACTCGGTGGCCAGAGGTATCATAAGAGACGCGGGTTACGGGGATTTTTTCGGGCATTCCTTGGGCCACGGGGTTGGTTTGGCAACCCATGAAGGGCCCCGCCTTGGTCCCGAGAAACCCGTAATGCTGAAGGAAGGCATGGTTGTGACGGTCGAACCCGGAATATACATCCCGGGGCTGGGGGGCGTCAGGCTGGAAGAGATGGTCGTGGTGGGCCGGCGGGGGCCAAGGATACTCACGGTAAACGACCAGTTCTATGATTTTTGACGTGCGGTCAACCAAAAGCGTTGCTTAGGCGTAATTCATGGATTCCGGTCACAACGAGACATACCTCCTGGTAGACCAGTTCGTCCAGTACTTGAAGGTGGAAAGGGGGCTCTCCGAAAACACGGTGCTCTCTTACAACCGGGACCTTGTGCGGTTCTCCCGATACTTGGAAGAGCGAAAAATATCACCCCTTATGGTGAAGCAAGAGGATTTGATGGACTACATCTCTTCCCTCAAAGGCCGGCTCTCCATGAGAAGCATTGCCAGAAGCCTCTCCGCGATAAGGATGTTCTTTCGCTTTCTCGTGTACGAGAGGAAGATGAAGGCCAACCCTGCAAGGCTCCTGGGCACCCCCAAGATCCCCCGTAACCTCCCTGAAACATTGACCCCCGATGAAGTGGACCTGCTCCTGTCTCAGCCCGATTGCACCACCCCCACCGGCCAGAGGGATAAGGCCATGCTGGAGATCCTGTATGCCAGTGGTGTCAGGGTGTCGGAACTGGTGGACATGAGGTTCGCCAACGTGAACCTGGAGGGAGGTTTTGTCCGGACCGTGGGAAAGGGAGCAAAGGAAAGGCTGGTCCCTATCGGACAAAAGGCGATTGAGGCCTTGAGGGCTTATCTGGACGAGGGGCGCAAGGCCCTTTTGAAGAGACCTTCCCCTTACCTCTTCCTGACCATGAGGGGCAAGCCCATGACCAGGCAGGGATTTTGGAAAATAATCAGACACTACGGCCTTAAAGGGGGACTCAAAAAACCCATCACTCCCCACGGGGTGAGACATTCCTTTGCCACCCATCTCTTGGAAGGAGGCGCCGACTTGAGGTCGGTCCAAGTGATGTTGGGGCATGCCGACATATCCACGACCCAGATATACACCCATGTCACGCGCGATAGATTAAAGGAGGTCCATGAAAGGTATCACCCGAGACCGTAGATTGCCGGATAGACCATGGGAACTATCATCGACTTAAAAAAGAGGCACCATTCCAGTTCCAACAACCTGATCACCTTAAGGCCATGGGAGTTTCGCCGGTCATGGTGGGACAGCGGGTTCTTCGTTCAAATGTTGAGATCAGAAGCATTGAAATTGGAAGAACGACGCTCCAGCCAGCTTGGAGGAGAGGATCTCCGGGCCCTGAGGCAATTGCCCCCCCATTACATCCTCAGGGGAGGAGTGGGGCACACGGTGAGGAACCTGTACCTCCACAGGCACCACGAGCCCGTGATGAGGGATATCTATTATCTGGCCGGTCTGATTGATTGCATGATCAACCAGGTAAACCCCATTCTAAGGACTCCAAGCATCCAAGAGCTCTACAGTAAAGTGACGACTCTCCAGACTTTCCTTTCTGTAAAATGGCAAGGCCCTCTGGACCATGTCCTCTGCCCGATCGACAGACACCTCTTCAATGATCTCCAGTATACACAGGCAATATCCAAAGCAAGGACCATGAAAGAGCTCTATGGGGAAATCAGGGAGAGGACCGGCAGAATGTTCGACATCCTCTCCCATAAATACGTCTTTTATGCTCCGGGCAGAATCCATGAATAGCGACTCGCAAGAATATGAGAGGATTGCCAGAGAAAGGGACCGCTTGAAGGCGCTTCTTGAAGAGAAAGAGGCGGAATTGAAAGAGCTCCGAACAAAAAGCCTTTTTCTGGAAGCCCTTTATGACAGCAGCGGCGAAGAGATCTTGGTCATTGATCCGGAGTTTACCATAAGAGGAGCGAACAGGACTTTTCTCAACAGGTACGGGCTGAGCAGAGAAGAGGCGATCGGGAAGAAATGTTATGAGGTCAAAGAGCGTTCGGCCAACCCCTGTGTTGTCAATGATAGGTTTTGTCCCCTGGTTGTTGCCAGAAAAATGGGTAAGAAGGTTGAAATCACCCGCTCGCGAAGAGTCCCTGGCGGTGAGAAGAGACACCTGATACAGGTCATGTACCCCATAAGGACCGTAGGAAATGTTTTTGAATACTTCCTGGAGATTTCAAGAGATGTAACGGACTACAAGAGGCTGGCAAAAGAATTCAGGGCATCCGAAAAGAGGTTCAGGGCAATCCTGGATACTGCGACTGACGCAATAGTGGTGATTGACGACAGGGGTCGAATCGCCCTTTTTAACAATGGAGCAGAGAAGATATTCCGTTACGGGAGAGAAGAGGTCATTGGCGCGAAATTGGATCTCCTCATTCCCCCACAAGCCGGGGATCAATATGAATTCCTAAAGAGTTTCCTTGACCAGAAAACCTCCCGGGCACCGGGAAGAACCCTGCACTTGGAAGCGACGCGAAAAGGTGGCGAGCCGTTTCCGGCCGAAGTCAGCATTTCCTTTCTGGAGATGGCCGGTTCCGGGAACTTTACATTCATCATAAGGGACGTCTCTGACCAACGTCGCCTGGAGAAGAAGTTGCTCCAGGCCGAACGCCTTGCCGCGGTGGGGGACTCTGCAGCCCACGTAGTCCATGAGCTAAAGAACCCCCTCATGATTATCGGGGGTTTTTCCAGGCACATAAAGAATTCCCTCAGGGACGAAAAAGACCTGGAAAAGATGGAGATGATACTGGACGAAGTGAGGCGCCTGGAGAAGCTCGTAGCTGACCTTGGAGAATTTACCAGAGAATACCGCCTCTCAAAGAAAAGGATCAATATCAATGGGCTGATGCGGGACGTACTCAGCATCATGTCAGGCTTGCATCGCGAGGGAAAATATAGCATCCAAGAGTCTTTTGATCCCTATGTCAGTGAAATAAGTTGTGACCCTGACAGGATAAAGCAGGTTTTGATGAATATTATCAGCAACGCGTTCGATGCAATGGCAGAGGGAGGCGTCCTGAGCGTCTCCACGAAAAAAACGCAGACCGGCATAGAGATCAGGATCAGCGACACGGGCAGAGGCATGAGTTCGGAGGAGCTGACACATATTTTCGAGCCATTCTATACAACTCGGAAAAAAGGCTCCGGCCTCGGCCTTTCCATCTCATACAAAATCGTAGAGGCCCACCAAGGCGAACTGAGTGCCGTCAGCTCTCCCGGCAGGGGCACCACGTTTATCATTCACTTGCCCGGATCTTGACCTCCCTCCCTGCCGGCTCTTCTCTTTTTCTCCTGTTGATATCACGCTCACTCTTGGCAATGATGATTTTGCAACCTGTTCCGCGGTAGGACTCTTATTTTCTACTAACATAATCAACGAGTTACATAAATTGAAATATAGGCCTCAACGATCAATTTTTCATTGACTTAAGCCTTAGAGATAATTATATTTAAAAAATTGACGCGGGGTGGAGCAGTCAGGTAGCTCGTCGGGCTCATAACCCGAAGGTCGGTGGTTCGAATCCGCCCCCCGCTACCAAAAGGAAATCAAGGGGTTAGATGATCGTCTAATCCCTTTGTTTTTCGACCACAAAACTCCTTCCCAGCAATATTCCCAGCAAAGGCCGCCTTTTTTCGTTTCGGCCCATTTCATCCACCTCGTCTGATCCCATACGGGGACCCGGTTCTGTTTGCACAATCGAATTGTGTGCCCGGTACCGCCGCTAAGGCGCCTCTCTGGGTCCACATAAAAAATCCCCGTTGTTGTCGGTGCAAGCGACAGGGCCTTTGAACCCACAACCTTCAAAGCGTCCCTTATAAGATGCAATTAGATTTCCACCAAAGCCAGGAGGATCCACGGAACATTAGCTCCCACATGGGCACCCCATAAGTGACTGCCGGATTCATTGTGGCCGAGATGCTCTATTTGGAAGAATAGGTTCCGAGTTTACGATAATTTTTGTAGGCAGCAGTAAGGTTCGGAATAGGTGCCGTCGGGGTCGTACCAGACAACGAGGCCGTTGTCGTCGACCTGCTTGGCGATCAGATTGCGAACATATTCCGAAACGATACCCATCGCTCAGTTTCCTCCAGCATTTGTCCCGGCCTTTGGTGGAAACATTTCCTGCAAGGCTGAGATAAATTCATCGAGCTGCAATTCGGGCCGATAATAATGGCTTTCCCGCAATCGGATAATGCCCAGACGGTCAAAGGCGGAAAAGTATCTCGA